>JAJDAS010000050.1 GCA_029261755.1 Nitrospinia bacterium | reverse complement strand
TCATTTGAGCGTTTGCATTAAAAACGCCCTGGCAAAACAGAAACTGATTAAAGAAAACAAGGCATACAAGGAAAACCTTGAGTCCATGGTTAAGGAGCAAGTGGAGGTGATCCAAAAACAACGCTCTCAACTGATGCAGGCCGATAAGCTTTCATCCCTGGGAACGTTGATTGCGGGGATATGTCACGAAGTCAATAATCCACTATCCTTTATAAAATCAAATGTAGAGCTTCTTGGACTCTACTTTGGAGGGCTTAAAGAGGTTCTACAAAAATATGCGGAAGAAAATCCCGACTACAAACTTAAGAACATGACCATGGGTGAAGCTTTAAAAAACGTGGATGGAATGTTAGGTGACTCTAAGATCGGCGTTCAAAAAATCAAGGTCATCATTGACGATATCATGGGATTCAGCCGCAAGAAGTCTGATGAGAAAAGGGTTTTTTCCATTGTGGAAAGTATTGAAAGCGCTCTGAACCTGGCCAGGTTCATTATCAAAAACAAGGTGAAAGTGGAGACCGATTTCAGCGCCGGACCAGTTAAAATATTTGGCCATCCCCAGAGAATGGAGCGGGTTTTTTTAAATACTATTTATAATTCCATCTATGCCATGAGGGAGATGCAAGGGGCAAAACTGGAAATCTCCGTTGAAATTGCTTCTGCCTCCGTCGGAGAGGGTGAAGAAGCGGTGATTCAAATAAAAGACAATGGCCGTGGAATGTCCCAAGAAGTACTGGAAAAGATTTTCGAGGCTTACTTTACCACCAAACCTCTTGGGGAAGGCACCGGTCTGGGGCTGCCAATCTCGAAAGACATCATCGAGGGGCATGGTGGAACTGTGCAGGTAGAGAGTGAGTTGAATGTAGGAACGACTTTTTTGCTTCGCCTTCCCATTGCTCAAAAATAGTGACGAGTGACAAGTGACAAGTAACGAGTTGCGGCAGGTTTTTTCTTGTCGCTTTTTACTATTTCTTCCATAAAAGCACTTCAAAAAACTCACTTTTTTAAAAAAACCTACCACTAATTCCCCCTTAGTAAAGGGGGTTAGGGGGATGTAAAGGGAGTTTTTGGAAGTGCTCTTAGAAGAAAAACCTCAAGTAAAGATACCCGTTTGCGATAACGATGCTTACCAACATGATCGGTAAGCCGTACATTGCGTACTTGGCGAAACTAATGGGATGTCCTGCCCTTTCCCCAAGACCCGCCACCATAACGTTAGCAGCAGCCCCGATCAAAGATCCGTTCCCACCTAAACACGCGCCCAGAGCCAGCGACCACCAAATGGGACCCATGGCCTCGGGGCCGAGGTTCCCGGATATGGACTCAATCAGCGGGATCATGGTGGCCACAAAGGGGATGTTGTCGATGGCTGCGGAAACCAGAGCCGAAATCCACAGCGTAGCATAGGCCGTCACAGCCGGATCCCCGCCCGTGGCATCCAGCAGCTTATGCCCGAGAATGGACAAAAGCCCCGCCTCTTCCACTCCATAAACCACAATAAATAGCCCCATAAAAAAGAAAAGCGCCCCCCACTCCACCTCCGTAAAGGCCTCATGAACCTCCCTGGCCTGGGCATTGTGTTCCGCCCCAAGGCTGGTGATCAATAGCAAAACGGTGGCGCCGAACATGGCCGTGGTGCCGGGCCGGATGTGGTAGTGCTCCCCGATAATGAAGCCCGCTATTACCAGGGCCAAGATGGTGAGGCATTGCTTGAGAAGGCGGAAATTTGTTATGGAGTCAATCTCCTTAAAACCCATGACCCGTTCTCTCAGTTCCGGGGTGGTGGTGAGGGATTTGCCATAAAATACCCGGAAAAAAATAACCAGAAGAATCAGGATCACAAGCGACACCGGCCCAAGGGTAAAGAGAAATTGCGTAAAGGTAAGCCCCGTGGCTGAGCCGATAAGGATGTTGGGAGGATCCCCGATGAGGGTGGCCGTTCCACCCACATTGGAGGCCAGGATCTGTGAGATGAGAAACGGATAAGGCGAGACTTTCAGCTTATCCACGATCAGAAGAGCCACCGGCACCACCAGAAGCACGGTGGTGAGATTGTCCAGAAACGCGGAAAAGACCGCAGTGACTACGGACAACACAATGAGCACACCCAAGGGATCGGCCTTGACCTTTTTGGCGGACCAGATGGCCACAAACTCGAACACCCCCGTTTTCCGGGTGACGGCCACGATGATCATCATCCCGGTGAGGAGCGCGATGGTGTTGAAGTCAATGCCCTCGAAAGCCTGGTCCTGAGTCAGGATTCCGGTGATGATCATCAAGCCAGCCCCCAACAGGGCCACTATGGTCCGATGAACCTTCTCCGACAGAAGTACCACATAGGTTAGCAGGAGGATGGCGGTGGAGAGCCACAATGGATCAAGCCCGAAAAGGACCACGGAGTCATGCACCGGATGTCCGTTCATCATCTTTTTCCTTTAGGGCGTGTAAAATGGAAAAAAAGGAGATAGCGCCCAGCAATTTATTGGTCTCCCGTTCCACGATGGGAATGACGAAGTGTTTCTCGCTGAGGTTGATCATGGCGTCCGTTAACCCGGTGTCCGGATAGGCCACCTTCCCGGTCCGGTCCACCAACTCGCCGATGGTGCAACCGCGTAACTCCTCCAGACGCTCCTGCAACTCCTCCCGGCTCTCCCTAACAAAACTTGCGTACTTTTGGCCTCTCATCATGGAAACCGTTTTAGGGAGCATGAAGTGCATGAGCCGGTCGCCGCTAAGAAGACCCACGAATACATTATTCCGGTCTACCACCGGCACCAAGCCCATGTGCTTTTCCACCATGAAATCGATGGCCGTGGAGGCCGGATCCTCGGCGAAAAGACTAGTTTTGATTGGAGCCATCACATCTTTGCATTCCATGTCTCAAAATATAAGCACATGAGGAGGACTTGTCAATGGGTATTTTGGGAATCGGGAATTCGGGGGAAAAGGTGACTACTCAGGCAGAAGGCAAAAAGGCACAAAGTTGGGAATCTTCCACCCACAAAGCAAATTTTAAATTGGCACTAATATGTATTTTTATGAGATTGAGACTCATTGCTTGCATTGATACATTGCGTATGAAGTCTCACTTTGTGCCTTCTGTCTATGTGCCTTTCTGTCTAAAATAGATACA
>JAJDAS010000049.1 GCA_029261755.1 Nitrospinia bacterium | reverse complement strand
CGATGAAAGGAATTATGAAGAAAGTGGCATACTGGCAGGATTATCATTTTGAACAGGATAGTTTACTTGATGCCGTAGATGACGATGAAGTCAGATGAAACAGCAATATAACGTATCTATTTAATCGGGTCAAGCCATAGTACGGATTGAAGAGTATGCTTTCATACCTGCTTATTGGCGTGGTCAATCACCTAAGAACCGTAAGGAGATAACAAGATCGTTTGTTGCCAAAGCAGTTTGCAACTTGAGCACGACACGGGAATTAATTGACCGTTTGGAATCGGCGCCTGCTCTTAGAAGGATCTGCGGTTGGGAAAAAGCCAGTCAAATACCTCATGAGTCCTCTTTTTCACGTGCTTTTTCGGAATTTGCGGATAACGGTTTGGGGCAAAAATTGCATGAGGCCATTATCAAGGAAAACTTGGGTGAGCGGCTAACATGTCATATTTCGCTGGATTCTACAGCAATTAAAGCTCGGGAAAAACCTAAAAAAAAGATTACTTCCGAGAAGCCGGAAGGAGGGGAGGCCAAACCTAAGCGTGGCCGTCCTAAAAAAGCAGAAAAGCGTAAAAAAACGCCTACGCGCTTAGAACGGCAACAGTCCATGAGCAAAGTTGAAATGCTGGAAAATTTGCCGAAAGATTGCGGAGTGGGTACAAAAAAGAACAGCAAGGGCCGTAAAGAAAGCTGGATTGGCTATAAATTGCATATTGATGCGGCGGACGGCCACTTACCCGTGAGTTGCATTTTAACGTCGGCATCGGTACATGATTCCCAGGTAGCCCTGCCTTTGGCGGAGATGACGAATCAGCGCGTGACCAGCTTATATGACTTGATGGACAGTGCCTATGATGCTCCGATTATCAAAGAACACAGTAAACCTCTAGGTCATATTCCTATTATCGATACCAACCCTCGTAGCGACAAGGAATTGAAGCGGGAGCTTGAGGCGGAAGAACGGCGTCGAGATTTTTTGAACTTTGAAATGCCTGAAAAAAAGCGTTACAACGAAAGATCAAATGTTGAAAGGGTTAATGGCCGGTTGAAGGATGAGTTTGGCGGCAGAGTGGTTCGTGGCAACGCAAAAATCATGACGCATTTAATGTTCGGGATAATAGCTTTGACTGCTGACCAACTGATCCGCTTTGTGACGTAGTCTCTGAGACCAAAATCAAACACAAACCGCCCCTGAAATAAGGGTAAGGGGGTAGGTGTACGCTAAGATGACCCTCAATGAAAAGGACCTGCCGGTAAAGCTCGCAAGCAGTCAACTTAGCAAATAGTTATTGTTGTTTTACTTCGCTGTTACGATTATTTCTGCAAGAGGCTCATTAATTTAATTTTTTCGTGGTTTGCGCCAAATTTTGTCACCGGTTTTGGCACATTGTGCCATATACTATACATGAATCATTTCTTCGCGAAAGGCACTCTTGGTAAGAACTTCCAATCCACCTGCCCTGCCTTCCTCTCGGCAAGCTTGTCATACCCCCTTCCACATGTTTATTAGGCATACGGATTGCATATATTTTAAGTAGAGCATTTGAATGTCAGACAATCCGGCAGGTGGGAAATGCCATCTTAATAAGTAGGGAAGAGAAAAGAGGGAAAAAGTATCACCTCAAATAAGTATGGAAGCTTTTACCTCAAGGATTTTTTTGAAAAAACCGTTAATAAACCAAGAACCTTTAACCACAAAGGAGGCGATAAAAATGGACAAGAATAATCAAGTTTATGATAAGGATTTTGAGCCATTGTACCAGAAAATTGTGGAAACCCTTGTGGCAGCGCCGGGAATAAAAAATGAGTTGCTGGAGCTTCTCAGGAAAGGCAAACTCCACTCCCAAAATATCTTCGTGTTGATGTTGAAACTGGATGAATTGCTGAAAGCGAATATGCAGACCGAGATGAGTGAGTTGGAGGAGAAAGCAAGACAGATTGCCAAAAAAGTGGGAACTCCTCGCTTTTTGCCCAAGGTGAAGGAACAATATATTGACGGCAATAAACTAACTCCATCGGAAATCGCCTACGAGGAATATTCCCAAGGCCGTTTCGACGAAGAAAAATGGCTTCAGGATGTAGGCATTCAGTATCCCTAACAGGAAGGAGGTGTTGGTGATGATTCCTTACAAAGAACCCCAAAAAATTTACCCGGGAAACCGGTGCGCCGAGTACTTCAAAGAAATGCTGGAGTCGGCCGAAAAAAACCAACAAACCGAGGTGAGCGAGACCACGGAATTTTATCTTGTGAACCTTTTGCATGAAAGCGTTCGGACGGAAAACGTATTTCTTCCCGACGATCCCAACAAGGACGAGCCTCTGACCCAAAAGCTGGACAGGGCCTTGAACGCGGATTATTACGAAAAGATCAAACGGTTCAAGGATTTGGGCGACTTCACGCTCTTCATTTCGGGATTTTTCCCCGATAGCCTGGAGAGGAAACTGGTGGATGTGGACTACTACATGGTGGTGGGAGGCATCGCTTACAACAATCTCTCCTTGATTATGAAAGACAAGGTCCATGGGGAAGTTTTTTCCTCTCTCTACGGTGAATTATCGGAAAAATTTGTCCCTATCGCCGACCTTTTGACCGAAGTCAGCCAAAAGAGTTCCGCTAAAAAATCGGCAAACCTGCTGAGAGCCTATGAAAGGTGGGTGAAAACGAACAGCCAACGAGACGCCAATTGGCTGAAGCAAGAAGGAATTGTTCCCACCGAAAACGTCAAGTCGAACTATCTGCAATGAAAGCGATAGGCCGGCTGAGGCTTCCATAGCCTCAGCCGGCCTGTTTCCATTTTCATGGTTTCACCCAGCCAAACAATTCCGCACGTTCAAGGGATTCCATTCATATCCTTTTCCGGAAAATAATCTTCCAGCAACGGAAAGTTGTCCAGGTTTTTGGCGATGGCGGCGCGGAGAAAGGAATCCACCCACCTGAAGATGTTCCGGTTTCTGATGGCCCGCCTGAGTTTCCGCATTCTCAACAGCCTCTCGTTCTGCGCCATATGAAACGCCTGATGGATAGCGTCCGCCATATTTTCGATATCGTAAGGATTCACCAGTAGCGCTCCTCTTTGCAGTTGCGCCGCTGCTCCGGCAAACTCGCTCAGGATCAGGATGCCGTCTTCCAGGCTGGAGGCGCAATATTCCATAGCCACAAGATTCATCCCGTCTTTCAAAGGGGTAACCATGGCCACTTCAGCGGTCCTGTAGTAGGCCAGGAGTTCCGTCTTCTCAAGGCTCCGAAACAGGTAGTGGACGGGCACCCAGCCCGATTGCGTATATTTCCCGTTGATTTCGCCTACCAGATGCTCAATATCCAGCTTGAGAGCCTGGTATTTGGGGATGTCTTCCCTGCTGGGGACCACGATCTGGATCAGCCTCACCTGGTTATGTAGATCCGGATACCGTTCCAGGGCATTTTCGAAAGCCCTCAGTTTGTAAGGGATTCCCTTGGTGTAGTCCAGGCGGTCCACTCCCAGGATCAGTTTGCTTTTGGGAAGGTCTTCATGGATATACCAAGCCTTATCGGCCACATCGGGTTTGGCTGCATCCATAGCGAAATTATGAAAATCGATGCCTATGGGAAAAGTCCCGAACCGAATATCTCTATTTTCAAAGCGGGCCGTCGCCACCTGTCCCTTGCCCCTGATGACGATTCCCTTGATCAATGCCTTGATGCATTGCACAAAATTTCTTCTGTCACGCAGGGTCTGGAATCCGATTAAATCATATTCCAATAGGGCATGCAGGATCTGAAATCGCCAGGGAAGCTTCAGGAAGATATCAAGGGGAGGGAAGGGGATATGCAAGAAGAACCCGGTCTTGAAGGTTTTCCCCATCTGATTCAATTCCTTTGCCACGTTCATCAGATGGTAATCATGGACCCATACAAAGTCGTCCTTGCCCGCGTACCGGGCAATGGCATTTGCGAACTTCCGGTTCACCCTTTCATAGACAGCCCAGTAGTTGGGGTCGAAATTGCAATAGCCTTGAAGGTCATGAAAAAGGGGCCAAATGACTTCGTTGGAGAACCCGCAGTAAAACTTGTCTCTTTCTTCCGAGGTCAGCAAAACCGGTTTGAGGCTATATCCCGAATCCTTGGTGGAGGTAGCCAGAATTCTGTCCAGATCCAGCTCTTCTTCCTCCGTGATTCCGGGCCAGCCGATCCAAATTCCTCCACGGTTTCTGAGTACTGGTGCTAAAGCTGTCACCAGTCCGCCTGTTCCGGGTTTTAACCGCCAGTCGCCATCTTCTTCTTCGATAACGATGGGAAGCCGGTTGGAAACCACCACCAGTCGATTTTCCGATGTATTCATTCGACTTCCTTCTTTGGAGGGGGGAAAACAGTAACGAGTGACAAGTAACGAGTTGTTAAAAGCCTGGTTCGTGGACCGTTAACCCTGCAAAGCCGTGTCCGTTATCCGTGTCCGTAAAGCAGAAACCTTGAACCTGCTTTAAAATCAAACCAACTCAATTCGATCCTCCGCCCCATGTAGTAGGCCCACCATGAGCGTCAGATGCTCCCGGAGTAGCCTGGTGATGAGAAAATTTCTCCGCACAAATTTGGTTGCCTTTTTCCCCATTTGCGTGAGTCGGTTTCTATGTTGGAGCAGGTAGCGGATTCGTAGCGCCGCCCCTTCCGGAGTACTCACCAGAAAGCCGGTATGGTGGTTCATCACCTGCAACCGAATGCCGCCGGTATCTCCGCCAATCACCGGTTTTCCCTTCCAAAGCCCTTCGGTTACCGTAAGCCCGAATCCCTCCTTCAGTGATTTTTGAATCACGATGTCAGCCCCCCTTTGTAAGGCATTGATGGTGCGATGGGCGTCCGGTGGAAGCATGAGGATGTGAATATCGGGATCATTGTCTGCGGCGGCTCTTACCTCCTCCAATACCGCTTCGCCCTCCGGGTCGTCGGATGCTCCCCCTCCCGCCAGAACCAGTTGCAGGGGATTGAACTTCTTTGCCATACGGTAGGCCTGAATTACTCCCACCGGGTCCTTGAACCTATCGAATCGCGACACCTGGATAATCACCGGTCTTTCCATGTCAATTTGAAATTTCTCGTAAACGGAACGAACCTCTTTTTGGTCCAGGAACATATTCTTTTCACTCAAGGGGTCGATGCTGGGGGGGATCAGATACTGGGTATGGGGCAAGGGCTGGGCAAATGCCTGAAGGGAGAAAATGCTGGCGTCATAAGGGGATACGATCTCGCGTAGATACTTCCAGACGGGCCGATAAGGATGGCTAACGTCTATATGGCAGCGCCAAATCCATTTCCCCTTCCGGTTAGGGCAAAGGTTCAGCAGGCAAGCGGGTTGAGGATCGTGGATAAAAACCACATCCGCCTCTTCCAGCATGGGACGAAGCTCTTCGGCGTTCTGTTCGTTGGTCTTCTCGTACACCCTCAGGAGGGGTTCCGGGATATTCACCGGTTCCCCTTGCATGGCGTTATGAAAACCCTTGGTGCACTGGTAAAATTTCTGCTCGCCGGTGATGATCTCCCATCTGGAGTCGATGCCCAACTCCTGTTGGAGAGGCACCAGTTTAGTGAGGATTTCCGCTACGCCGCCGCCTTCCTTCGTTGAATTGATATGGACCACCTTCTTTCCCTGAAGGGAGGTGGCCAGTTGGCGTAGTTGATCGATGACGCTTGAGCCCACAACCTCGGCATAATTCTCCAGAAAGGGTTGTACAGTGGCCATCAACCTACCTCCCGAAAATAATGGTTTACAGCCAGGGATATCTTCCGGCGAAGCTCCAACAGGGTGTCAAAGTAGGGATCAATACCTGTAATGATAGTAGCCAGTTCCTGGTATTCGTCTCCGAAATCGCCCAGCCAGGTGCTGAAATCGTCCCTGCCGTCATCAGTCCTGCGGCGGGCGTCGATAAAATGGTAAAAGATGCTTCCTATGGAGATATGGGGAATAGTTTCAGCGAGGTTTTTGGGGTCGTCAATCACCTTACGGGTGTCGAATACGACGATCTGAGACCGTATGAAATAAAACTGTTCCTCTTTTTTGGACCAGGGCACGTGTTCGCTCTCCTCCAGCCTTTCCTCTATCACGTCCACCAGCTCCTGGCGCAACGCTTCCACGCCGTCGAACTCCTTGGGATCAATAACGCTCAACCGTTCTGCCAGTTGCGCGTCTCGGAGTCCCTGAAGAGCCCAATTGGCGAAATCGTTGTTGTATTCAGGGACATCAAACCTCTGCCGGAGACGTGATCCCCAGAAGTGGTAGTAGATGCTCTCGGGGTGAATGGCAAGGAGATTCTCCCGGAGTTCCTTCAGGTTTTGGGAACTTTTGCCGGTGGCAATGGCGGCTAGGGCACAGTCTTTTACCGCAAAAGATCTGGAGGTGGAGTTGTCGGAATCCATGGCAAAAAAGGGTAGTGGGGGTGGTTGGTTAAGAATACCCGACGCTAGTTAGGAAGTCAAAGAGTTTCTTTCGTGATTTTTCGTGTATTTCGTGGGCTAGTTTTTTATTTGGGCACACTCAGGCATGGAGTCCCGTCTTCAGGCGGAAACGATAGGGACTAAACCTTTACACCCTTTCAATTTGCATTTTAAGGGTTAAGTGATATCCTTCGTACAATGGATCATTCTCGGCCTCCGGGAACCTCTTCCCTTTGCGCCTGCCCCTTCATACTACATCCTTACTTTCCACATCATCTGCGGCTACCGCCTGATCTCTTTGGCTTTATTGAACACTTAGATAGTAGTTGACCCAGTAATCTCCATATTAAGTTGGGTTCGGATGCCCCACCTTCAGGGATAACTTTTTCTCTCCTCTGCGCCCAACAACGTATCTCCCAATATTATCATACATGTATTTGACGCTTGTCGCCAATATTCGGTTGCCGTTGGTCCCGTCATCCCAGTAATTAGGGAAGTCCACCTTCACTGACAAATAGAGGATGGGATCGTTGGTTGGATGTTTCACGCAGATGGTACTCTTTACAGAAACGGATTGTTTAGATATTATATGATCTCTATCATAATCATCCCGAACACGAAAACTAAAATCAAGGGGAACCGGCCAGTCGTGCATACCGCAGATTTCATAGGTATACTTCGCCGATGTGCTCCTAAGTGACTACGCCCACGTATCCGTGGCTGTTAAACCCATGACTGTAACTGACATTATCATATACAAGAAAAATTCTTTTCGCATTGCCTACCTCCTTAGTCATTGATTGAAATATCGTGTTGTCTCAATGAAATATAAACTACCATCGATAGCCGCCTCATTTTCTGAATATTTCGCCTCATTACAAACGATATAGTATTTTTATCATTTTATTCAATCCAAATCTATTATGTAGATCACGCTTATTGAAAAAAAGGTATTATTTATTCAATTTTGTGATTATTTATGAAAAATTCATTAGGGTGAAATCATTGAGGCAGTATCAATCATCCCCATAGTTTAGTAATGATTCAATAGCATTAATATACGGATGCAATGTAATAAATACTATATACGGAAAACTTGGTCAATCCAGCCCGAGAAGCGGACTTTTTACTCCCTGAATGTCTTTATTCATGACATGCGCATAAATCTCCGTTGTGCTTACGTCTTTATGCCCCAAAAGTTCTTGAACCACGCGGATATTGACATTCGATTCCAGTAGATGCATCGCGAAAGAGTGCCTCAAGGTATGGGGCATCACCCTCTTATGAATTTCGCACTTCTTCGCTGCATTACTTACAGCCCTCTGAAAAGTAGATTCACTGGAATGATGGCGGCGAATCACGCCCCCTCTTGGGTCGATGGACAATTTCGTAGACGAAAAGACATACTGCCAGTTCCACACCCTCCAAATGATTTTTCATAGGAATACAAAAAAACCTTCATTCTTAAATCTATCCAAACATATTTGAAATTTCTTTTAACCATTAATCTTCACTAGTCCTCACTAATTTTTAAAGTTTTTTTATTAATGTTTATTAGTGTCCATTAGTGGTTAAATTTTGTTTTGCAGATTGTGAGAGGCAAATTTTGGCAAAAAGTCGACCAATATCCGCACTGAGAAGATAATAGTTAAAGCTTAGATTCTCAGTAATTCAGCGTAAGTAAATTACTCCAAAAGACTCAATAAACCCGAAAATCCCTCACCTTCGTAGGCCATTTCCAAAAAACCAAGAAATAAGTAATATGCGGGATCATTTCCAGGGCCAGGCGGACAAGATCCTTGAAGACGGACCAATATTCTTCCCTTGGAATGATTTGTAAAATTTCGGGGATGGAAAAGAGCCTCAACCCTGCAAAGATGGTTTTAACGATCTCGTGAGGCTCAATGCGCAGGGTGAACATTTTTTCGCAAATGATGGGGTCGATCAATTTAAAAATCTTGATAAACTTATCCAGTTGCGATGCACTGGCGTTGCTCAGGAAAAATACGGCTAGCTTGTCCAGGAGGAATTGCGTCTTCTGATAACTCTTGAGCCTTACCAGGCTTTCCAGGCTTTTCTGGTCCAGCTTGTCCTCCCGGATCAGTTTTGAAACGGAATTCGCGTAAGCCTTGTAATTTTTCAGGATGAACCCCATGCCCCATCCACAGGGAGTGGTCCAGGAACCGGCGTCTCCTATGAAATCCACACGGTCTCTGGCCAATTGCAGATTCACCCCGCCGGAGGGATACCAACCGTATTTGAACTCGTCGATCTCCACGTCATGAAAGGCCTTGGTAGACTCCTCGTTTCTCAAGATATCCAGAAACTCCGCCTTCATGTAGTCCCTGGTGATTCGTTCTTTCCTGAGATAGAGGATGAGGGGAAAGGAGGTGTCCTCCGTAAGGATCTCGTACTCAAAGACGGGTCTTCCGTGTCGGAGAGAATCCTCATTGTCCAGGTTGGTGCTTTTAAAGGTTTGCCAGAGCATGTAGTCTCCCACCCTCACAAGCCCTTCATCGGCGCCCTTTTGGATATCCCATTTTCCGCCTGTCTTTTTATGCTTTGCTAAGCAACCGTAAACGGACCACCAGTACACCTTGTTGGGTTTTCTCTCGTAATCCTTCAACAAGCCGGAGTCCACTCCCGAAGCGTCGATGACGAGTCTGCATGTCACGGTGACCAGTTCGCATTCGCCGATGCCGGC
>JAJDAS010000048.1 GCA_029261755.1 Nitrospinia bacterium | reverse complement strand
CCTTCAGCCGCTACATTGCTGCAGCAACCTTGCCTTCAGCTACCCTTCGCCTCCATCTGGCTGGGTATGGACTTTGCCCGATACCTGTGTCAAAATATCGAGCATCACCAGTAAGTAGCCGGGCGTTGCCCGGCACACAACGAGCTTGGAGTCCCGTCTTCCAGGCGAATTCAAGCCTTCCACGATACTCTTCTTTGGGTGAATCCGGGTCGATTTTTACCCAAAACCGACAGGGACTAAACCCCAAAAAAAAACAAACCATAGCCGCCAAAGCAGCAATGCCATTAAGTTTAGGGGACGGGTCATAAATAACTTGGCATTTTAGCATCTCATATTCAGACCATCTTTGACCGATCCTCAATCGCGAAATCCTCGAAAGAGCGGTGCTATTGCTGCGGTTTCGCTCAATCGGGTCGGCCAAATCTAACCTAAATCTGAGCGCTAAAAACACCAATTTATTTCTGACCCGTCCCTTAGGGTTTTGGTTTGGATTTTGATCTTTTCTTGTCCCAGAGGGACAACTGAAAGTAGCCCAGTGATTTATCGCTGGGTCTGCTGCCGGAAGTTTTTTAGTCCCGGAGGGACGGCTGAAAAATTATGTGGAACGGCCCCGGAATTCAGTCGTCCCTCCGGGACTGCTCTATTATTAGGGGCCTTTACCCAGTAATGAATTGCTGGGCTATTTTCGACTGTCCCTCCGGGGCAAAATCGGAAATATTTTTCTTAACTTAATGGCATTGCGCCCAAACAAATGTACGATATACTCTACCGCAATTGGTTTTCGGTATTTTAAAATTGGCTAAACTAATTGCTAAGCATTAACTGCAACCAAAGTTTGATTTAAAAACCAAAAATCAAATTGGTTTTATTATACAAGGTACATGAACTCGGTTTTAGGCCTTTAGAGCTTTCAAATAAGCTAAATGCTCTCTACATTACAAACCTATGAAACTTTGTTTTTTAGCAAAGCTTCCAAGAAACAATAAAAGAAAAACTATTTTAACGCAGAGGTCGCGGAGAACGCAGAGAAAAGATTCAAAAAGGGTAAAAGAATAGTTATTTTTTTGGTTTTCCTCCTCGGCTGCATTTTGCGGGCGGGACGCCCGCGTTCCCGACATCTTCAGCATGTTTTGTCCAGGAAGCTCTTGTTGCTTGTTGTAGCATTCTTAGCAAAGAGGGAAAACTGGAAGCTGGAGCTTCCCGGACAATCCCGTTCCCAAATTGGAGTTTGGGAACGAGGAGGGTGTGGGGACGGTTGCCGCACTCCAAAAAATAGGCGAACGAACCATTAGGGGCATTGAGTCATTGACTCATTGAGCCATTTAAAGATTGGTAAACATTAAAGACATTGGCTCAATCACTCAATGATTCAATGCTCTTTTCAGCCTTTCCGCTAGCCCCGTATACCTTTGCCGAATCTGGTCATTCTTCACCGCAATCCACATCGCTTTCTTGGTACCCACGATGACCACCAGTTTTTTTGCCCGAGTAATTACCGTGTAAAACAGGTTGCGCTGGAGCAAGATATAGTGCTCCATCACCATGGGTATTACCACCACCGGATATTCACTCCCCTGGGACTTATGGACGGTGATGGCATAGGCCAGGACCAATTGGTCCAGTTCGTCGAAAGTGTAGACGATTCGTGAATGATCGATCCTGATCCCCACCTCTTGCTCTTCCAGGTCGATGTCCTCTACCCGGCCCATGTCTCCGTTGAAAACCGATTTATCATAGTTGTTGCGAATCTGCATCACTCGATCCCCGATTCGGAAAATGCGCCCTGCCCTGGAGATCTCCTTACCTTGCGGATTCAGGGCCGCTTGCAACTCCACATTCAGGTTTTCCGCGCCTATGATGCCTCGATGCATGGGACAGATCACCTGAATATCCTCCCGTTTTATGTGGGGGAATTTCGATGGAATCCGTTGTTTGCAAAGATCGATGATCCAGTTCAGGGAGTCCTCCGCCTTTTCGCTTTTGAAGAAGAAAAAATCTCCCAAGGCTTTTCCCTGCTCTTTTTCGGGTATGATGGGAAATTCACCCTCATTGATTCTGTGGGCGTTTTTCACAATGAGACCATGATGTTCTTGTCGGAATATTTCATTTAAAAAAACGGTAGTTACGCAACCGGAGTTAATGATATCCTTTAAGATATTTCCCGCCCCCACGGAGGGGAGTTGGTCTACATCGCCGATGAGAATAAAGGTAGTTCCCGGCTGGATGGCGCGAATTAGATGGTACATGAGGTAGTTATCGATCATGGAGGTCTCGTCGATGATGGCCACATCCGTTTCCAGGGGCAGGTCCTTGCCCCTCACAAAGCCTCCCTTTTTAAAATTATATTCCAGGAGCCGGTGGATGGTTTTCGCTTCAGAGCCGGTGGCCTCTGCCATCCTCTTTGCCGCCCTCCCGGTGGGAGCGGCAAGAAGGACTTTTTTGTTTTCACGGGAAAAGATGGAGCACAGGGATTTGATGATGGTGGTTTTCCCCGTTCCGGGTCCGCCGGTAATGACCAGGACCTTTTCTCCCTCCATTGCCCTGGAAAGAACCTCTTTTTGGGCTGTGGCGTACTTGATCTTCAGCTCCCTCTCCAGGTTTTCCAGTATCCCCACCCCTTGATGGCTCGCGGTGGCCGGCGGCATACGGGCACCTTTTAGCTTTTTCATGTCGGAGGCAATCTCCGTTTCCGCAATGAAGGCAGGCATGGTGTAAACTGCCTTCAGCTTGGCTCCATTGTTCAGTATCTCTTCAAGAATGATTTCCCGGTCCTGGTGAAGCTTATCAATGGCTTGAATTATCAGGCCCTCTTCCGGTTCCAACAGTTTTTCGCTCTCCTGCGCAAGCAAATCATAAGGAAAAAAGACATGCCCCTTATCCATCTGCTCTCTCAGGCAATACAATACACCGGCCTCCATTCGATGCGGTGAATTTTTGTCAATTCCCAGGCTTTCGGCAATCTTGTCCGCCATCTTGAATCCGATCCCGGAGACATCCATTGCCAATCGATACGGATTTTCCTTTACCACCGAGATGGATCTTCTACCATACTTCCTGAAAATCTTCATGGCGTAGGCCGGACTTACCCCGTGGGTTTGGAGGAAGACCATCACATCCCGCACCTCTTTCTGCTCTTTCCAGGCCGTGGAGATCATTTCGATCCGTTTGGAGCCGATTCCCTCCACCTGGGTAAGGGATTCGATTTTGCTTTCTATCACATTGAGTGTTTCCAGTCCGAATTTTGCCACCAACCGTTTGGCCATTACGGGTCCGATCCCCTTAATCAGGCCGGAGCTAAGATACTTCTCGAAACCGTTGAGAGTGGAGGGAGCGATGGTGAGGAAGCTTTCTATTTTGAACTGAAAGCCGAAGGTTTTGTGCTGAGTCCATTCGCCTGTTAGTTGAAGGGACTCGCCCACATTGACGGAATAGAGGTTGCCCACAATGGTGATCTCGTCCCGGTTTTTCTTCAGACGGGCAATGGTGAAGTGGTTTTCCTCATTGGAATAGACGATGCGCTCCAATTCACCTTCGATGGTGTCTTTTTTCCCAACCCAGGCGCCTTTGGGCAAGGAAGGAGGAGGTTTTTTTTTAAAGTTCTGGCGAGGAAAATTGAAGGTGGACACAGGAAAAAGAAGGGGTAGTTAGTTGCCCATTCGATGAGAGGGATTAAATAAATTACAGCATAAAAAGCTTACAAAATGCCTCTTCAATTAGCAACTCCCCCGCAATTACTTCAAAGGATATATAGCTAAGCTATTAAGCATTAATACCGATGTCAGGAGAATTTTGACTTTCCAACAGTTTTTTATGATAATGGTACAATTTATTTGTGGAATTTACTTCCGAGACGGCTTATTTGTGAGGATTTAATGGAAACAAAATAATTGCCTCATAATGCCCGCTTTGAGGTATTTCTTCCGAATTTCTGTTCCGGCGCGTCTTCTATACTCTAAAATACTGGAATTAACGTCATGAAAAAAATGATTCAAAGCCTTTTGGGGATATTAGCGGTTCTTTTTTTTCTGAACTTTTCCATAGGTTGTAGCTCAAAGACTCCTGAAGAGCTGGAGGCGGAAGCTACTGTTTTGTATGAAGAAGGAGACAGGTTGTGGACAATAGGCAAAGAAATGGAGGCGTTTCCCTTTTATGATAAAATCGCCAATGAATATCCGGAAACTGAGGTGGCTAAGGCCTTACAAATAGAAATGAAGGCAAAGGGTCTTGGCTTTGGGTCTGCTGGAAGCTCCTGGACCATTATCAAGCTGTATGAAATTGAAAATACATTGGTGGAAATTTTTCAAGAGACCGGTGAATTTCCGGAAACCATGGAGACCGGACTCGACGCCTGGGGCCAAAAAATTACCTACAAAGTGTTCCTTACCAGCAAAGTAGATTTTGATTTCATGGTTATTTCCGGCGGACCAGACGCCAAAATGGATACAGGAGACGATATTCGGCTGGTACATGCCAGGGACAAGAGGCAACCTGCAGCGGGCGGTGGCGGCAAGCCGGGCGGTGAAGCGGCAGCGGCAGCTACCGGGGGATTCGGCAGTGAAGAAGGGGCTGAAGGCCCTGGCGGTCCTGGTGGCGGCTCTCAAGAAACTACTCTTGCCGAGATGGACGCAAGTATGAAAGCCCTTGAAAAGGGCGGCACTAAGAAGGAAAAAGAGTTGGGCCTGGACCAGTTAGGGAAAGCCGTGAAAAAAAAGAAAAAAGGCGAAAAGGAAAGTACTCCTTCAGAAAAAGAGATTGATCTCAATGAACTGTTAAAAGGAAATTTTTAAAAAGGAAAGAGTTTTATGGATTTAGGAACCGTCATTGGTATAGCTAGTGGGATTATCCTCTTGCTAGCCTCCATCTTGATGAATGCAGGTTTGTCAAATTTCATCGACATTCCCAGTCTTTTGGTTGTTGTGGGAGGTAGCGCAGCTGCCATTTTGATATCTTTCAGCCTGAAAGATACACTCAATACAATAGCAGTGATTAAGAAGGTCTTTTTTCATCAGGAGTCCGATGTTAATAAGATAGTCCAGGACTTTGTGGGATTTGCCGCTATTATTCGTAAAGATGGCCCACAAAAACTTGAAAAAGTGCCAACGGATGACCCCTTAATCAAAAAAGCCCTCCAGTTGATAGCCGATGGAGCTTCTGAAGAGAATATCGACCAAATTTTGACCATTGAAAAAGACGCTATGTACGATAGGCACAGTATAGGAAGGGAGTTGATGGAAGCTGCAGGTGATTACTTACCTGCTTTTGGAATGATCGGAACCATGATTGGATTGGTGGTGATGCTTCTCAACTTGGACGACCCTTCCACCATCGGACCATCCATGTCGGTGGCATTGATTACCACCTTTTACGGCGCTGTTTTTGCTAACCTTTTTGCAATCCCCATTGCCAAAAAACTGGAGCAGAGGAGCAAGGGTGAAATGCTCAATCTGGATTTGGTAATTCAGGGCGCCATAGCCCTTAGAAAGGCGGAAAACCCCAGGGTAATGGAAGAAAAACTTCTGGGCTATATCCATCCATCCCTGCGAGTAGCTGGAGACGGTAAGTAATACCTAAACCAGAACCGCATAATCCGAGTAGTGACAAATAGACTTCCTTTTTCGGAGCATCCATGGCAGCACCCCATAAATGTAAAAAAGGCGCCCCAAAATGGGCCATGTCTTTTGCGGACATGGCCACGCTTATGCTGACCTTTTTTATCCTGATGCTTTCCTTTGCAAATATGGATATTCAGAATTTCAGGATGATGCTGGGTTCCGTCCGGGATGCCTTCGGTGTCCAGACAGAATCCCATGGACAATTCCAGGCGACGATGACCGCGCCGGACTCAGAAGAGACGGATAAAGACAGGGGTGCAGGAGAAGGGGCTGGGGCTGGGGCTAAAGCGGCTATGGATCAAGAAACCACCATGGTTGCGGATGTGGCCCAAAGCGCTGTCAATTCCGCCGGACTCCAAAAAGCCGCCAGGGTTACCAAGGGAAAAAATGGAGTACGCATCAGGGTCAAAGGCAAGGTATTATTCGACCCTGGCAGAACGAATCTGAAAAAAGGCATCAGGACGTTTGTCGCCGGGCTTGCCAAAGCACTCAAAAAACATAAACAGCTAAAGCTGGTGGTAGAAGGCCATACCGATAATATTCCCATTCGCACGGCACGATTTCCATCCAACTGGGAGTTAGCTTCAGCCAGGGCCTCTTCCGTTATAAGAGAATTGGCCGAAAAGCATAAAATCTCCCCTGACCGTCTGCTCGCCATCGGGTACGCAGACAACAATCCACTCAACCGCAACGAAACAGCGCTGGAAAGGGCCGACAACCGCCGTGTGGAGTTCATCATCAGCCGTGTAGCGCGTTTCAGTCCTGAAAACTAGAAAAGATATTTTAGATTTTTGATTGTAGATTTTAGATTTACGGTAGGTTTTTTTTTAATAGACCTTCAACCTACAATCATCAATCTAAAGCATTCAATGACCAGGCGCCATAGTGGAAAAAAACCTTCTCGAAGTCCAATCCCTTAAAAAATATTATCCGGTGGGCCAAGGCCTGTTTGGAAAACAAACCCAAAGCATCAAAGCGGTGGACGATATCTCCTTTTCCGTAAAAAAAGGGGAAACCCTGGGCTTGGTGGGCGAATCCGCATGCGGGAAGACCACAGCGGGAAGGACTCTGCTGAGATTGGTCGAACCTACGGCCGGAAAAGCGGTCTTCGATGGCGAAGACATTTTTTCCCTGAAGAAAGACCGGCTTCGGAATCTGCGTAAGAGAATGCAGATCATTTTCCAAGACCCGTACAGCTCCTTGAATCCAAGGTTCACGGTACAAAAAATTGTGGGCGAGGCATTGCTGGTCCACAAACTTGCCGATAGAAACGACCTGAAACCCAGGGTAGAGGCTCTCCTGGAAAAGGTTGGGCTTTCTCCCAAATATGTAAACCGGTACCCGCACGAATTTTCCGGCGGACAGAGGCAAAGAATCGGAATCGCCAGGGCCATCGCCTTGAACCCGGCCTTTATTGTCTGTGATGAGGCTGTATCCGCCCTGGACGTCTCCATACAAGCTCAGATCCTAAACCTTCTCAGCCAGTTGCAGGAGGAGATGGGACTTTCCTACCTTTTCATTAGCCACGATCTCCATGTGGTGGAACATATTTCTCATCGGATCGCCGTAATGTACCTGGGAAAGATCATGGAGACCGCTCCAACGGACGACCTCATGCGTGAACCGGCCCACCCCTATACCCGTGCCCTGCTTTCCGCAAATCCCGCCCCGGACCCCACCGCGAAAAAGAAGCGAACCATATTGGAGGGAGATGTGCCGTCTCCTTTAAATCCCCCCACTGGCTGTCCCTTCCACACTCGTTGCCCGGAAGCCATGCCCATATGCAAAAAAGAAAAATTGCAGGAAAAGGAACTCTCCCCCGGCCACAAGGTTTGGTGTTTTTTGTACAATTGAGGCAATGAATCATTTTGCCTGGAACCATTTAACCTTGCCTCCCTGAACCTTTAAAACTTGAACCTTTTTCATGCCGAGCAATTTTTTTCTAAAACTTTACTACCGTCTCTCCAGTTCCATCCTCTTCCTCTCTTTTTCCGCTTTGTTCATACGCCTGATACCGGCTTATTGCTTCCTGGGCTCATCCGAGATCACTGAATATTTTCAGTATTTTGAAAACGGAGAGGCTTCCACCTTTCCCACGGCAAAGGAATTTCCAGGCACTTCCCCTCCCCTCGCCCCCATACTTTCAGGTGTAGTATTTCTTCACCAGAGTTCTCTCCTGCCCTTCTCCTTTCTGCTAAAACTACCGGGCATCTTCGCCGATGTTGCCATCACCTCCATGATCTATCTCCTGGTCTACCAGGTCTCCCAAGATCGCAAAAAAGCCATTTGTTACGGTTTTCTTTATGCCTTCAACCCGGTCTCCATCATGATTACCTCCTTTGCTGGAAGCGACGTGGCAGTGGTCCTGGCCCTCCTGCTGGCGGCTTTTTGTTTTTGCTTTGTTTTGGAGTCGACAATTCTTTCCGCACTTGTTTATGGCGCCGCCGTTGCCATGGAAAACCTATTACTTGTTTTTCTGCCGGTCTTTTTGCTCAAAACCCAAAGACCATGGA
>JAJDAS010000047.1 GCA_029261755.1 Nitrospinia bacterium | reverse complement strand
ACCTCCAACGCCGATTCGGCAAGAAAGACAGCAAGGGGAATCTCTGGAAAAATCTTTGGACCAAAACCGGGTTTCCGGCCAATTTGACCCCGGAAAGTTTTAGCGCGGAAACGGCAGGGGAGGAAGATGTTTCTCTGAATGAAGCAGAGTGTATCCGTCCCGTTTATGATTTAAAGACCACCGGTGCCGGTTTTGAAAAGGCGGAGGCCCAGTTGCGTCAATTTATTTTGGATTTGAATACTAAAAGTGGAGATGAATTTTTCACCTGGATTCAAACGGCTTTTGATGTAGATCAATTTCTGAAAGCCCTGGCCTTGGATGTGCTGCTGGGAAGGTGGGATACCTACTGGGTGACCGCCAATAACTACTATCTCTATTTTGATACCGACGGAAAGGCGTACCATATTCCTTATGATTTTGATAATGACCTCGGCACGTCCTTTTATTTTAGCAATACCGGAACAGAGGATGTGATGAAGTATGGGGCCATGAACAATAGCCGCCCCCTGGTTTATAAAATACTGACCATCCCTCAATTCAGAGACCGGTATAAGGCTCACCTCAAGGAGTTGATCGATCCTGCCAACGATTATTTCGACTTTGCTAAGAGCGCTGTAAGAATTCAGAAATGGCAAAAATTGATCAGCAACCACATTGCAGATGATACTTCTTTGGAGCTTCTTATGGTGGATGAAACCGCAACCTGGTCCATCACCACCTTTTACAAATTGCTTAGCGGAAATGACAGTGGAGAGGAGCCAGAGGCCAACTGGTTTAAGACCAGGTCCAAGTTTGCCCTGGAGCAGATCACTTCCGATAAGGGTTGGGTCCCGCCTGTTTTTCCGCCAAAGGCCGAGCTGTTTTTAACGGGACCCTTTAATAACTGGTCCAAGAAACTTGCGTACAAATTTGGCGAAAAGGACGGTGTCTATTCCATTGTCATTTATCTTGCAGGTAACACGAAATACGAATTAAGGATTTCCGATAAGGAGCTAAGTGATGCAACAAATTTTGGGGGCTCCAGGCAAAACAAAAGGGTAACCCTGGGTTTGCCTTTACCGCTTTACACACAGTATTCAAACCCGATTCTCGTAAATATAGAACTTCCCATCGAGATGGCCGGAACCTATCGATTTCAGTTCAACGCGAAAGACAAGGAAAATCCATCGTTGCTGGTCACCCTCGTAGAGCCAGATTTAACACAAATTCCTCCCACGCCCCTCACGCCGGCAGTGCCCTAACGCAACACCTTTTTGTCGTTCAATCTAACCAAATGAAATGTCCCGTCCTTGGTTTGGCGTAGATGGGTGACCTTGGCATTACTTGGATGAAATTTGGGAGCTGGAGAATAACCCAGTAAACGTTTAATCATCATTTTGCCGAAATTCCCATGGCTGACCAGCAGGATCTTCTTCCCGGATAACCAGTATTTCTCCCGTAACAAATTGTAGGCGTCTTCCATTTGGCAAAGACCCTGGCCGTAAGTTTCTTTCTTATAAAAACGGTTGGTGTTTTTATCCCGAAGTCTTAAAAAGTTTTTGTTCCCACCTTTTATCCGAATTTTCCTTCCATCGGCCTTGGAGCACGATTTCGGCATTGGTTCTATTTTTTGGTAGCAGCATTCCGCAATTTCCGGCCAGATTTCCCCCGCAAGCTTGTTCTTTTTCAGATACGGCAGAATGGTGAGGCGTGTCCGATTCGTGGGGCTTACCAGGATCGCGTCATACCCAAATTCTTCCAGCTTTTTTACCACATCTTCCGTCTCTTGGTACCCCTGTTTCGTTAACTTATCGCCCCGGTTGTTGGAGTAGTCTCCTGTCAGGTTGCCGATGGTCTCGGCATGCCGCACGAAAAAGATATCCAGGGCCGATTCGTTTTTTTCCCCGGCACACGCGGTGAAACAGGAAAAACCAAAGACAAACCAGAAAACAATTAGTAATTTTTTTAGCATACTCAAAATCCTTTAATTTTTTTTTGACAGGATGAACAAGATAGACAGGATTGATTTTTTGGACCAAAGCAATAATCTTGTCTAAGATTTTTTAAAAATTTCAAATATCTTTGGCTATATTTTATGCCTAATAGTCATTGAACTTCTTAAAACATTTTACCGGATTACCAAGGAAAAAAAAAAGCGGATGGATTGAAAACTTTCGCTGGCTCCATTGTGGCGAAGCCCTGTGGAGCCATAATGCTGGTTTTATCCAGCGTATCCGGCAGTTTGTGCACCATGGCTCCACAGCCCTCGGTTAGCACATTGGCTGCTATCCGTGTCTGTAGCCTCGGGACTATGGAGCCGGCATCAAGGAGGGGGAGGGGTAAGTGGGCAATTATTTCTCCCGAATAAACTTGGATCTTGGTTCAGTGTAGTATCTCAGGATGATGCCTGTTTCCGTTTCCTTGTAATCCGTGGTGCTGTTGGAACTGAAAAAAGCTCCGATGGCCCACTGGGGGGTGACCAATTTAAACCCTTCTATGCGGTAGGAAACGCCTTTGTCGAAGACACTGACTCCATCATACCTTTCCTTTCTTTTCGGGTGAAGCGGATATCGAGGGACGCTGTGGGACTCGAAATGGTACATGCCGTAACTATAAGACCCCTTGAACCAATAGGTTCTGTAAATCTTGCTCTGCACACTCATGAAAGGTCCGTAGATGTAAAAGAGGTCGGGGCTGAAGTAGCCTCCGTGGCCGAAGGTATGAAAATCGGTATCGTGATCAAACAGTTTGCCCGCTAGGGTGAGCCCCAGGGTAACGTCTGCGAATCTTGTTGCCAAAGACCTGCCAAAGGCGGAGGAGACATGCACGGAATGATTGGACCAAACCTTTGTTCCCCAAAAATAGTCAAAACCTCCCTTCACCGAAAGCCAATATTTCGGAAAAGGAGTGAATTTCAAAGTTCCCTCTATTCCGGTCTTCAAAACCCTTCCCCATTTTTCATTGCTGTATGGGTCTTGCTGGCCCGCGTAAGAAAGCATGGAAGTGTCTACCGTTTCCTGGTGAAGTTCCAACTTCCATCTTTTTGCTTTGGCCTGCGCAAAGAAAGTGGGCATGGGCATCAACGGACCTCCCAGGAAAGTGGAGCCTAGCTTACCAATGTATTCGATATCCCCCCCCTCTTGTTGGTAAGTAATTTCCGGGACCACCGAGGAAAGGGTGGTGATCACGTTGTTGATCTGGGGAATCCTTCGGAAATCGGTCCCCATGTTGGGGTCGGGCTCGGCCCTGCCGGATTCAAGAAAAGTGGGTCTTAAGGAAAAGGTAAGGAGTCTTCCATCGGAAAGGGGATAGTTGTAGCTGACTGGAAAGGCATATTCCTTCATCTTGGATTTACCGGGGCTTCCTGTTTTCCTTCTTAGGTAGGGGATGCCGACTTCAAACCAGGGTTTGTGCACGTTGTAATAGGGGGTTTCGGGGTCGGAGTATGTTTGCGCGGCCTTGATCAACCACTTTCGTTTTAGGTATTCATCCGCCACTACTTTGCTGTAAGCTTCATTCTTCTTCGCTTTTTTCAAAAGATGGCTGAGGAACTGGTCGGCTTCTTTTTCCTTGCCAAGCTTGTCATACATGAGCAATACGCTTTCCGCCAGTTTGGGATCATTATTTCTTTTGTAAATGGCTTCCGCCAGAGCTGCGGCGTCTTTCAGTTTACCCTGTTTGAATAGACTCCAAACCAATAAAGAAGATCCACTGGAATTTGTGTGGTCATACGAAAGCGATTTTTTCAGGTACATTTCCGCCTTCTCATAATCCTCCTTTTTATATGCCGAAGAGGCCATACCAAAGTAGAGGTTGCTAAGCAAATTATTAAATTTTTCGTCTTTATCCTTTATTCGTGCCGCTATCTTCAGGGCATTGTCATAATCCTCCAGTTTTTCCAGGGTATTGATCAAACCGGATACATTGCCTTTTCTACTGGGGTCTTCTTCGTAAAGTTTGATGAATTTTTCATAGGCGGTTTTGTAATCACCATGATGAAAATACCACCATGCCAGAGTACTTTTAGCGGTGATATCCTCGGGGTCCATGGTCAGGATTCTTTCCGACAAATTTTTCACTTCCGGGGCGGAAGGATAGAGAAGACTGAGCTTCAATCTCAGGACATTCCGCTTCATGGATGGGTTGTCAATTTCCGCCTTTTCGTATAATTTCAACGCTTCATCCAGTTTGCCCAACCTGAGCATGGTATAAAGCAAAGCCTGGGCTTTGCCCTTTTTTTCGGGACTTTTTTGGTATAGGTTCAAAAACATTTTGTAGGCGACATCATAATTTCCTTGGTGATAATTCCACCAGGCCAGGCTCGTCAATGCCTGGGAACTCTGGGGGGAAAGCTTCAGGAGCTTTTCGGCGATTATTTTGGATTCGGGAGTGGATGAATCCATATTGGATAGCATTGTCCCCACAATTCTTCGATTAATATGGGGAACTTCAATTTCAGCCTCTTCCAGGATTCGAATGGCTTCCTCCACTCTTCCTAACCCGCCCAGGGAAAGGATGAGACCTTCCAGCTTATTTCCCTTCTCTTCAATGAACTCCTCATTGAGTTCAACAAACATGTCATAGGCCGTCTGGTACTGTTTATTGTGCAAGTACCACCAAGCAAGCGCGGTTCTGGAAAAAGGATCATCCGGCTGGGCTGCCAGGATTTTCTCGGCCATCTCTTTTACCTGGAGAGAGGCGGGGTCCAGGGTGTCGATGAGCCCTTTATAAAGGTCTAATTCAAAGGCCTCCAACTGAACCCTGTATTTCCGGGGAAGTTTAGGACGGCCTAACTCTTTTTGTATTAATGAAACTACCTCGGTGGCAGGCAAAATCTCCTTTAAGCCGTATAAGCTCGCCATACGAAAGTCCCACCGATTGGAGCAATAATGCATAATGTCCTGATAGATCGCCAAGCCCTCCTGTCTTTTGCCTCGGATGGCCAACATCTGGGCGGCGTCATAAAAGAGTTCCGGCATGTCACAGCTTTTTAATATTTTTTGGTGAGTCCGGACAAGCTTCTGCAAGGTTTCCAGATCTCCACCCTCCTGGGCTCTGGAAAACGCCATTCGTATTTCATGCTCTCGGATAAAGGCTTCCCACTCCGCCCTTTCTTTTCCGGTCAATTTTTTAAGATACAATCTAGCCAGTTTGTAATCTCCTCTTTCGAAGAGGAGAGGGACAATGGCGGCGGCAACGTCCTTTGGCTTGTGCCTTTTTTTGGCAAGTTCTTCCAGTAACAGAAAGGCCTTATTCGGCTTTTTTTGCTTTACATAGCAGTATGCCAGGCCAAGCTTGGCGTCCAGTTCGGTTTCCGGGAAAGAGAGGATATGCGAAAAAAATTGCACGGCACTGTCGTAATCACCCTTATTAAAGGCTGTCCATGCTTTGCCGAGAAAATATTTCCCCGTGCCTCTTCGATCTTCTTCTTCAATTTTGCGTAGGAATGCCTCTTGGAATCCGTGTTTTTTGAGAACTTCCATGTAGGCTTCCAGGTCATCCTTTTTTTGGGATTTACCGGCCAGGACAATATACAGTATGCCTTTCTTTTTCACGCAACCAAGCAGGGGAACAAATCGGGCAACATCTTCAATGATGCTATGTGCCTTTTCCGCATTGGTGGTGGTGGAAACCTGGATGGTATAAAAGGGGGGAGGCTGGGCAATGGCCAGGGAAAGGGGGAGTACTAAGAGCACTAAAATAAATAAAAGGACTCGAAGGAATTTCATAATGTTCGGCCAACTTTTTTAGTACCGCAAAGACGCAAAGGACGCAAAGAAAAGCATGAAAATGGGAAAGGTTTCCCTTGTTAGCAACACCGCTGTCCCCATACGTCCCCCCGGACTGATATGAACGGTGAAAATATAGCCAAAGATACTTGAAATTTTAAACTGGAAACTTGTTTTTTTCAATAATGAGTTTGATGGTCCTATATTCAGTTTACAGTTTCCAGTTTCAAAAAAAATTGTGAGAAACGAATTCTCAAAGACTTTGCGTGTAAATATCTAACAACTATTTACTTTCCTCTTCTTCTTCTTTCTCTTCTTCTTTCTCCGTTTCCTCTTCCTCCTCCTCATCTCCTTCCGCTTCTTTTGTCCTTCTTCTGTGGTGTCGTCTCAAAACATAGAAGACAATCATACTAAATAAGACAATGGCAAAACCCAGAAGACCATAAAAAAGATATGGGTATCTGAAGAGGTAAAACTCGATTTTGTTTATTTGTCCTGATTTCCCGGTAAAGAATTTTGCTCCGATTTCCAATGCTTGCACTTTATAGTCGGGAGGGGTGACTTCCACCAGGGCTACATCTCCTTCAATCTCAGCCTGGACCCCTGCATCCATCAACGCCTCACTGAAAGCGAATAAATCCTGTGGAGAGACAGCAGTCATCAGAATTATGCTACGGCCATCTCTGTAAGGCGATTGAAACTCCATCAAGAAGCCTCTTTTAGGGCCAAGGCCGCTTCTCTGTTTGCTGAAGGCCATGGTGGCTTCATCCTGCCAGGACCGAACAACAGGGTAGGGAACCACCGTTTCCTTGGTTAGTTTCAGTGGCGCTTTTTCCTGCAAATCTAATGGTATTGTTTTCACTTCGCCCACCACAGCAATCTCTCCGTCAAACTCAGTGGGCTTTTCGAAGGTTATTTGAGTTCCAAAAAGTGGGTATCCGTTCTTCTGGGTAATCAACCCGATAAAGTTAAAAGCGGCGGCGATGGTTAAAGGATCTTTCTTGGTAATATAGATGATGGACTCATATCCATCGGGCCAGCGGGTGAAGGGAAAACCGTTGAGCATAAAGAGTTTCAATTCCGGCAACTCCACAAAGTGAGGCATGGGAGGGAAGTAAAAGGATGAGTTCTCAAAGAGGGTGATAAAAAGATTTTTTGTTTGAATCATCTCACAGTCTTTGGCTTGAAACGGGGTCAGCGCAGGCGAGAAACGGATGATATTGAGGCCGGGCTTAAAGAGGTAGGTAGGAAAAGTAAGGTTATATTCTTCTATAAAAGCCCCTTTGACATTGTCTAAATGAATGGCGCTTGCATGTTTGCCGTTGAGTATGATGTTCAAGACAGAATCAGATCGCATTCCAGCGCCATAGGCAAAGGAGAGGGACATTTTGGCATACTTTTGATGTTTTACGAGAAAATCTGCGGGAAGGCGAAAAACGATATCCTCCGGCGCCGGATTGATGCCCTTCATGGTCCTGCTACCGAAATTCAGGGTTTTAAAGGTATAGACTTTGTCGGCGGATAAAATTTGTCTTCCGCCATACTGGGTAATATCAGGAAGGTAAAACTCCATGGCGATCATTTCTTCCGTATCGGGGTAAGGGATGGAGATAATGGCCATGGTTTCCACCGCCAACTTTACCTGGTCCGTGGTCTTTCCGGAAACCACAATTAAGGCATGCGTAGGATCAACTTCACCATCTCCCAGATGCAAAGGGTATATTTTGAGATAGGGCCCCACAACTTTTTTTGCATCGAATTCAACCCCTAACTCCTTCAAAAATTTCTTTATGAATTTTGGTCTACCCATGAGAATGTTGTCGTGGCCGGGGATTACATTGTTAGAAACTTTCTGGCTAAATTTCCGATAGTCAAATCTTCGGCTGATACCGGAGGATAGTATTCCGGCGGAGGTGATCATATCGGATGTATAGTTCTCCGGGATAATATTCACCTTTCCTTCAGGAGTGATTTTGGGATCAAACAAAAATGTTGAAATGGAGGACAATCGCAGGGGGACAGGTTTCAGTTCATATTCTATGCGGATGAATGCCTTATCCA
>JAJDAS010000046.1 GCA_029261755.1 Nitrospinia bacterium | reverse complement strand
CTTTAAGCTGGAATGGGAATAGCAATTTTGCTAAATAGTATTTTGTCACCACATGCATCTGGGTGAGAAAATAGGAAAAAGGCGAATCCATATCCGGGCTGTATCCGGCGCCAAGCCCAAACATATTGTACAATCCTTTCTTAACAAAAAACTCAGCCCTGGTATCCACATATCCTTTCTCGCTTTCAAACGCAAAACCCTCTTCCCAAAGGTTCGGTTTTTTTTGGTAAGCCTGGTATTCCTTTTGAACCAGCGTACCCAAGATAGAAAATACTACCAGGAAGATGCCAGCCAGCCACCACTTGTTCTCCCGGATAAAAAAGCTTAAAGAAACCTTTAAGCGAAGAAAGTAGATTACGAAAAGGATCAAGGGAAAGGTCACAAAAGTTTCTTTAGTTCCAATCCCCAGTAGAGCGCAGCAAAGTAGCCCGCATAGAGGGAAAAGCTGTTTGGTTAACCGGAAGCGGTTTTGCCTACAACCAATGAACACTAAAAAGAATAGAACCCCCAGCAGATAAAAAAAGGTCACCAGAGCCGAGGCCCTGCCGGAAATATACGAAGTACTTTCGGTCTGAATAGGGAGCAGGAGAAATATCAGGCTGGAAAGCAGGGGAAATAACGAGGTAGAGAGCCTCCCAAATGCCGAAGCGCCTATTTTATCCCGCATGATGGATACCAACCTGCCACATACAAAAAAGAGAATAACTCCGTTCAGGATATGGAGGAGACTATTAAAAAGATGGTAACCGTAAGGGTTCAATCTTCCCAGTTGGAAGTTTAGGGCCAGGGTCGCCCAGTACACCGACCTTTGAACATAGCCTCCCTCTCTCAAAAAAATTTCAAAGGAACCAAGGTCTTTAATACGATATGTTTGAAATCCCTCGACAATGAATTCGTTATCGTCGAACTGGAAAGGACCTGCAAGTATGTTCAAACCCAGGAGTGCCGGGAGGGAAATAAGCAGCAAAAGTTGTCTGGTATGAATTTTCAGGAAATGCATATTTCAAGTTTCGGAAGTTATTATGGCCGTGGAAAATCACATCAAACCATGATTAACCGCATTGTTCTCAAAAATCAAGAGGAGACGATAATTACGCACCATGCGTCCGCCTAAGAGACATGGGCAAAAGCCACAAAAAAAACTATTTTTATACGCTCCCAGGAAAATTTGTAGTATCATGAGGGAAGTTATTGGTTGTTTCGCAGCCGGTTTGGACCCGCGAAGTTGGCGCTCCTGGTACATGTGGGGACAACGTAGCCGAGGATTTCCCATGGATGACGAAGCTCTGTTTCAACTCCTGGTAGAGTTAATGGAAAAGCTTTCCATCAAGGTGGTTTGCAAAAACCTCCACGACGAGGAGTTCAAAATTTCAGGCGGACTGTGCAAGGTACGTGGGCGGAATCTGATGATAATGGATAAAAGAAGTCCGCTAAAATCGCGGATCACTCTCCTTGCTCGTGAACTGAAAGAGTTTAATCTGGAAGATCAGTACATTCCTCCCGTTCTGAGGGAGCTTCTTGAAGAGAGTCGCTAACTACTCACAGGCTGAGGCAAAGGCTGAGGCGTAGAGAGGAAAAAGACTTAAAGATAGAATGCTCAAAACAATAAAAAATCCGAAGATTGGAACGCAATACGCAGCATCCATCGACATAGGGACCAATACAGTTCGATTCCTGGTGGGAAAAATCCTTCCAGGTGGCGATTTCAAACCGGTGCAATGCGGAGGCGCCATAACCAGGTTAGGCGCAGGATTGAAAGACACCGGAATTCTCTCCAACGATAGGATGAATTTCACCGTTTCCATGCTCTCCGGTTTCCTGAAGGAGATGGAACTCTTTGCCCTTGAGTCGATCTTTGCCGTGGCCACCAGTGCGGTAAGGGAGGCCGGCAATGGGAATGAATTCACAACCATGGTGCTAAAAGAAACCGGTCTTTCCATTGAGGTGATCGATGGACGGGAAGAGGCGCGGAGAATGCTTCTAGGGGTTTTTTGGAACACTGCGGCGGATCGGGATGTGAACACACTGGCGCTGGATATTGGTGGCGGAAGCACGGAATTGATCATCTGTCGGGGAGAAAAGGGTTTGCGGTTCTACTGCACTCAACTGGGAGTTGTTCATCTTACCGAAGAATTTTTGAAGTCCGATCCCCTGAACGACGCTGATCTGGCCCGGATGCAAACCGCCATCCAAAAAGAGTTTGGAGAAATCAGGGAACATTTCCATGGTGATCTACCAAAGCAGATGATTAGTGTAGCAGGTACCCCCACAACCCTGGCGGCGGTGCATCTGAAACTCTTTCCATACGACCCTGATCAAGTTCACAACTTTGTACTCTCACGGGAAAAGATCCGCGAAATTTTTGAAGAACTGAGGGCCATGCCCCTGGGAGAAAGAAAAAAACTGCCCTGGCTGGAAGAGGGAAGGGCGGACCTCATCCTTCCCGGCACTCAGATTACTCTGGCGGCCATGGACGCCTTTGGGATGGAGGATATGATGGTGAGCGAATACGGCCTGCGGGAGGGGATCCTGCTGAATGGTTTAAAGACCAAGTGAATAAATATTTCTCGAATTATACTTTTTGGTTCATATGCGGAAAACAGTAATAAATCGGATTCTTTCAATTCCCATTTTTTTTAGTAATGATAACGACACTGTGCGATCAGAAACTCATTACCTTTTATCTTGTATATCAAGTGATGTTCACGGTTGATACGTCTGGACCAATACCCAGACTAATTATGTCTAAGGGGGTCAGGATTGCCTAAGCCTTCAAAGGGGATAGTCACACTTTATGGGGAACATAACTTCATCGAAAACAAGTGGTCGGGCAACCTCTTCCCATTGAAAGATTACTGGAACTACCTCATGGACAGCAGTGCCCCCTGGCGCATGAACGATTCCAGCCACATGCCGCGCCTATTTTCTTTTGCCGGAGGCCTATGGTTACTGGTCTTTGTTTGCTACCGGCGCGTGGAAACCGTTTTTCTTGCCGCCTTATCCGCAACTGTCATCGTCTTTATGTATCCGGTTTTTGTTTACGCCAACATCAACGAAACTCGGGTACTCTATCCGATCCTCCCTTACCTGGTGTTTGCCTTCGGGTACATCCTGAGCCAACCTCCAAACAACTCTGGCGCGGAACAAACATCCTCACCTTTCAAACATCTTCTCTATGCCAACCTGACGGCTATCTTGGCCCTTTTGGCACTATACGGCTTTAACCATATCTCGTCCTTGATGAACAAGGGATAACGTCCACCATGTTCATCCCAAAAAAACAGACCTTAAATCCATTTTTATCACTCTCCTTTTAGCCGTAGCCACCGGCTATTGCTCTATCGCATGTACGAGGTCAACTCGATTCTTTCCAATGTAGACCCCGAGCCTTGGGCAAAAAATGCGGAACTCCTTTCCTCCTCGGCACATTTCAATAATTATCATGCTACGGAAATGGATGGGGATGCTACCATCGTACAACATGACGATTTTGCATGGTCCCCCTCCATAGACGGCCATACCGGCGTCATGATTCTCCACCCGCTGGCCCCACAAAAACCGGCCACCATAACCTTATCTCCTCAATCGAACTTATCCGGTTCTGGCAAAACGGCTCGGTTACGCATCGTCATGAGAGGCAGCCACATTACACTCGGCAGCAGACTCGTGGTACGCTCGCCATCCCGAGTCATCCATGAAACACCGGTCCATGACACATGGAGCATGGAATATGCCTATATTGACAGCATTGCTTATGAAAGCAGATAGGCGATGGACCAGAAAGCAGGGGTCCTTCTCGTTAAACGATATAATGTTTTCCTTTTGTTGACTCAAGATTTTGTCTTTTAAAACGGTTATAAATATTTGTAGTTCCAGGTTCTTTGACCAGTTGGCTTCGCCGCCATTAGTCATTAGCCAATTCAATGCCCTCAAGCATTAACCAGTGCTCTCAATTGCTATTTTCTTGACTTTCTAAGTCAAATTTCATATCATGCATAGTTCAAATAATCTGGTTTATAGGAGAAGAGAAATTGCTTAGACATCCATCCGCTATTAAAAGGAACAGGCAAAATAAGAAAAGAAAAGAAAGAAATGTGGACGCCCGGTCCAAAATGAAAACTGCCGTAAAAGGCACTTTGCAGGTGGTTCTGGAAGGAAACAAGGAAAAGGCATTGGAAAGTTTTCAGAAGACCTCATCAATCATCGCGAAGACCATCAGTAAGGGCATTATCCATAAAAACACCGGATCAAGAAAGATTTCACGGCTTGCAAAAAAGGTTGCTGCCGTTGGCGCTGCAAGCTAACAAGACCTGGCTTATAACCTTTGCTTAGCCTGAAACAACCTCAATGGCTATCAACTGAGAAGCTTTTGAGTACTCCGCCACAGCTCACTCCGCAAAAAGGGATGCCTTACCTGCTCGATCCTCCAAACCGCTTTTACCTTCAGTTCCATAATTGTGCACAAAAGATTTTTTGTGCGTAGGTTACTGCCGCATTTCACTTAAATCCATGAACAGGCGATTATTCAACAAGAAAATTTTAGGTGCAGGCGCAGCTTTTACTGCCGGAGCTTTCGGCTTGCCCATGGAAGCTAAGAGCCAAATCCTTAAGCCCGTCATTGACAGTTATTGCTTATCCTACTGGGACAACAAGGTCTTTCAGGGAATTGACAAACTAAAAAAAGCGGCTCCTACGCTATTGATGGGCGACACTCATCTGCACTCCACACATTCCGATGGAAACTATTCCACATTCCAGATCATTTCCAGGGCTCATCTCCTTGGCCTGGATTTTCTGGTTTTGACAGAGCACCTCGACCCAATAGATTACAATATAGAATGTTCTATCTCGTCCTTCAAGAGCCAGATAGAATCGGTTAACAGGTTACAAGATATGGGGATGAAGGCGCCTGACATTTATCCGGCTGTGGAAATCAGTACTAATGAAGGGCATATAATCGTAGTATTCCCGAGGACCTACCTTAAGGAATCCGGTTTTGTATCAGAATTCCGCTCTGCTTTTTCCATCTGTGAGGAAAAATTCGTTGATCCCGCTATCGTTATTGCAAGGGCAAAAAAGCTAGGCGGGAAAACCATCGTGCCGCATCCTGGCGAATGTAAAGGGAGCAAGCCGTTTGGGGTTCCCATGGAAAGCCTTGAAACCCACTTGGAGGGATTACCGGATGGGATTGAAGATATGAATACGGGGAATTGTTGTTTTGGGTCGTTTGGGAAGCGATTGGGCCTCTCACCCATTGGCGCCAGTGATTCTCATTTCAAGGCCCTCATAGGAACCTCTGTTACTGCTTTTAGCAGCATTCGATTCAACGACCTTACGGAAGCCATGGCCGTAAAGGAGACCAGTGGTTTCCAGGCAGTAGCGGTTTCCAAAACCCTTTTAAAGGCCTCTCTTTTTTATTATTCTCTCCGCATTTAGCCACTTCCAGCCTGCTTAGCCCCACGCTCCTTCCCAATGCCAGGTCTCATTGCTGCTCAATGTTTTTATTTCGCCAACTTGAAGCCACCCTCGTGCTTATCAAAATTATAGGCAACCACTCTCCCCTTTTCAAAGCGGATTACCTCATCATATAGGTAATCAAACCCCTCTTTTCTTTCGGAATCCCGCATTTGAAATTGAACCCGGTGCTCCCCGGGGTCGGTGACAACTTTTTTGTAGAAAAATATGGGCCCATCCGAGTGCAGTCCGGCAGGTGAAAATGTATTAGAATAAACTTTTTTCCCATCAAGGAAAATCTCTAGAAAAGCCGGATTTCTTTCTCGCTTGCCACAGTACTGTTCTCCTTTACGTCTGACGTAATCCATATGTTGACTGACCTTTTTGGACCCCGGCAGGGCGGTGGTTTTTTCTTTCGCAAATCTGATAATATCTTCTTTCGTACATTTGTATACACGGGAGGTTTTATGTTTTAAACCGATTTTCAATATGGCTTTTTCCGAATCCATCAAAGACATTGGGTAATTGGAAAGGAAGCCAATTAATATTGCCGGGAGAGCTAGGACAAGGATAGCGGGCACAAACATGGGTTTAGCAGGGGGTGCCTTTTCCAGCTTCTCTCCTTTTAGATCTTCCATAAAACCGTTGATTTTCTCGATAAAATCTTCCGCTTTAATATCCGGTTCGAAATAGGTCCTAACTTTACCGGGATCAACTTCCTTTTTTAAGGCCGGAGGTCTGGAACCATCCAATCGCTTTTCCAACCAAGTATTACCTGTTCTGAAATAGCAGTCATTACTACCACATCCACTGATGAATACACCGTCAGCGCCTGATTTCATGGCATGTTCTACTATGATGGGGTTGATCATCCCGGCACAGGGCAGATTTATGACTTTTACGCTGGGAAGGTTTTGCACGGTTTTGCCTTGCGAACCCAGAATCTCTTTTACTTTTATGCCTTTGTCGCAAGTAAAGGCCATAATATTGGGGGCGTCTTTGGATTGCCCCCCTGAGGCCATTAGCCGGGAGACCTCCTCTTTTAAGCCTGGATTTGTCCATGAACCAAGCTTGATAGCGTCATAATCACAGGATCCCAGACATATGCCGCACTCGGCACAGCGTTCCGGAATAACTTGCGCTTCCATTTCGTATGGGCTTTCATCCTTTCTTTCCGCCATTATTATTGCCTCGTAAGGACAGTCATCATGGCAAAGACCGCAACCCGTGCACTCATCCAAAATCACTTTTGACTTTTCAGGCTTCTTGCCGCCTGGAATCCAGGGTAAAACGGCCAGGAAGAGGAAAAGTCCTCCAATGGTGGCCCATACCGTCGCAGCGCTGGTTTTAGCCAAAAGAGGAAAGAATATCATTAAGAACCAATCGATATTGACCACACCTGGTATCTTGGTCAGATCGGCAGGCTCGCCCATTGGCGCAGGAGCAAGGAAAGACAGGCCTACTAGAAGAGTCAAGATGCTAACTGATAGTAAAGCTGGTGGATTGACCCTGGGTTTGGAAGTTCTTGCATAGTGCAACCACGCAATAAACAAGAGGAAAGTAGGAACGGAGATATGAAAGAAAAGGATGACGAAGAAGAAAATATCTGTCAGAGAAGATGGGGCCAGAAAATTCATGGACATAGGTTCATTCAAATAAATGAAGTAATCCATCAACTCTGCAGTGAAAAGCCCCACGATCTGCGCTTTAGTATCCCAAACCATCCAATAACCGATAAGAGCTGTAATCCAGATGGTGAAAAGGAGACCTACACCGGAAAACCAGGCCACCCATCGATAAAAGCGGTATCGGTCCATAAAAAACTCACGGAGCAGATGAAGCCCCATGACCAGCATCAATCCATCCGTCGCGTAGCGGTGAAGGCTTCTCATCACCCCTCCAAGGTACCATTGTTCCGTCATCAGGTATTGCAACGATTTGTATGACTCCGTCACGGAGATGGTGTAATAAAAGAGAAGGTAAACACCTGTAATGAAAAGAAGGTACATCAGGTGGAAGCAAATGCCGCCAAGGTGATAAAAAGGATTGTAGGCAGGAGTGAAGATCTTATTCCCAAGTTTTTCGATTTTTACCCAGAAAAATTTTCCAAAATCAGATATGATTTTCATTTTGACTCCTCCTTGCTATGGATGACGACTCGATATATTCAAACTTTATATTATTAGAATACTGTAATATTAAATCCTTTTGCAACTTATTTATAGTGAAAAGAAAAACCTGTTGGGCTCGTCACTTGTTACTTGTTACTCGTCACTGCTCTTTGAATACTGTTTCGGAAAGAAAGTTCAACGCAACCTGGCGTTGAACTTTTTACCCAGGCCGTCCAGAATCTTTTGCTGAAGGCCATCCACTTCCTCATCCGTTAAGGTGCCGCTGTTTGATCGAAAAACCAGAGAGTAGGCGAGGCTTTTTTGGTCTTCCGGGATATTGCCGCCCTCAAATTGATCAAAAATGGAAACCTCTCTTAAAGTGTCCCCCCCCATATCTTGGATGGCATCTACGATTTCCTTGGTTTTTACCGTTTTTCCCACAACAATGGCAATATCCCTTAAAGTCGAAGGATATCGCGGTACAGGCTCGAAAGTGGGTGTCGGTATTAATCCAGTGTGAAAAGCGGAAAGGTTGAGTTCAAAAAGAAACACCTTTTGTGTAATTTTGTAAAAGTCTATAACACGAGGATGGATCTCGCCCATTGTTCCAATTTGTTTCCTTTTAGCGTTGAGGCAAACAGAGCTTCCCGAAGCGAAAAATGGGTAGCCCCGTGGTTCGGTTTCCCAAGGTTCTGCATGGATTCTCTCCCCAAAAGCCTGAAGCACGCCTTTGATGGAAAAAAAATCCCGAGTGGAATCTTTGGTATTCCAAAGATCATCCTTCACCTTTTCGGTTACTGCGGCAACCAAGTGCACCTCTTCCATCGGCAATTGGCCGGCGCCCTTATCCTGAAAGACCTTTCCCACCTCAAAAAACATCAGGTCAAAAATACCTGCATTGATATTTCTTGCAATGGTTTCCAAGGTACTGGGGATGAGAGTGGTCCTCAACACATCCATTTCCTGGCTGATGGGGTTAATGATGGAGACACAATTTCTGAGGCGATCTCCTTCAGGCAGCTGCAAATAATCAAAGGATTCTTTGTTGAGAAAGGAGTAAGTAATGATTTCCTGAAAACCAAAGCCGGAAAAAATCTCTTTCACCTTTTGGTTAAAGAGAGAAAGGTTCGATTGCTCCGCCTCTGCAATACTACACATGGGCAGTGTGGGCTGTATCTTATTGTAGCCATTGAGGCGGGCTATCTCTTCTATGAGATCGATTTCGCGAGTAATATCCGTGCGGAATGTAGGCACAGAAACATTAAAGGTATTGGCATCAACGGTTGAGACCACGAAACCAAGCCTCTCCAAATAACCTTGAATCTCTTCAGCTTTTATATTCCCCCCAAGAATTTTATTGGTCCTCTCGACTCTCAGATTGATTTCGGCATTGGGGACAGGAGTCGGGAATTTATCAATGCGGCCCTTGGCGACTTTACCCCCACTAAGTTCTGAAATCAAAGAGGCGGCATAATCTATGACTCGTTCCAGTTGGTTTGGGTCTGTTCCCCTTTCAAACCTATGGGAAGACTCAGAATGAATCTTGTACTCCTTGGATGTTTTGCGGACAAGAGCGGGATCAAAGTAGGCGCATTCCAAAAGAACCGTTCCGGTATTTTCATTGACCTCCGAAGTCAATCCACCCATGATGCCGGCCAGGGCCACTGCTTTATTGGCATCGGCTATAACCAGCACTTCTTCATGTAGTCTGCATTGGGTACGGTCAATGGCCTCAAAAGTCTCACCCTGCCTGGCTTTTCTCACAACAATTCGGTTCTCTTCCAGCAGGTTGTAGTCAAAGGCATGCATAGGATGTCCCAGTTCAAACATGACAAAATTGGTAACATCGACAACATTATTGATGGTTCTTTGTCCAATGGACTCCAGGTATTCCATTAACCAGACTGGAGATGGGCCAACTTTGACGTTGCTTATGACTCTACCCACATAACGGGGGCACATCTCCGGTTCTTCAAGTGTTACAGAGGTCAACTCCTTCACCGGGACGTCAGACTCTTGGATTTCAAAGTCCAATTTTTTTAGAGGATTCCCGGTAAGCGCAGAGATTTCCCTGGCAACCCCCATAATACTAAGACAGTCAGATCTGTTGGGAGTTAGGCCAATCTCCAGGACAGTATCTTCCTGCCCATTTTTGTTCTTTATTTTTTCGCAGGCGTCCACCTCCAGTCCGGCCATGGTTAAGTTATGGGACAACCAGTCGGAATCGGAGTCGAACTCCACAAATTTTTTTAACCAGCTATAGCTAACCTTCATATTTCTTCGTGTGCAAATTGATTTAAAAATCTCATGTCGTTTTCGTACAAAAGGCGGATATCGTCAATACCATATTTCAACATGACTACGCGTTCTATCCCAAGTCCAAAGGCGAAACCTGTCCATTTTTCGGAGTCATAATCCACAAAAGAAAAAACGGCCGGGTCCACCATGCCGGCACCTAGGATTTCCAACCAACCCGTTTGAGAACAAACCCTACACCCCGATCCTCCGCATATTACACATTGAATATCTACTTCAGCGGAAGGCTCGGTAAAAGGAAAATAGCTGGGGCGAAAGCGGAGTCCGACTTTCGAACCAAAAAGTTTATGGACAAAAATCTCCAGCACCGCTTTCAGGTGATTGAAAGAGATTCCCTCATCCACGAGCAAACCTTCGATTTGATGAAACATGGGGGAGTGAGTGACATCCGCATCACACCGGTAAACCTTGCCAGGAGCAATGATTCGAACTGGAGGAGGCTGTTTCCCCATAACCCGGATCTGAACCGGAGAGGTGTGGGTTCGCAGAACAATGTCATTGGAGATATAAAAGGGATCCTGCATATCCCTGGAAGGATGGTTTTTAGGGATATTGAGCGCCTCGAAGTTATAGTAATCCGTTTCCACTTCCGGTCCCTCGGCAACACTAAACCCGAGGCCA
>JAJDAS010000045.1 GCA_029261755.1 Nitrospinia bacterium | reverse complement strand
GGCCGCAAATATACATGCCGCCAATACTACCAGAATTTGAAGCCCGTGTCCAGAGCAAAAAATGTGGGACATTGTCAGATTCTCATGGGCTACTACAAACGAGCCGGAAAGCATTCCCGCCTCAACTTATTGAGAACTTACGATTTTTTGGGGGTTGCTTGACTAACTTAGTCAAGCAACCCCGGCAATTAATGCTTTACATCAGGGACATGCTCTTTTGCCTTTTCGGCGGCGGCCCCCGCGTCTATTGACAACTGTCCTTTATTTTTTTCTATGAATTTCGGCCCTATCCCTTTTACTTTCGCCAAATCATCTATGGACTTAAAAGCCCCGTGTTCTTCCCTGTACTTCACAATGGCTTCGGCTTTTTTAGGCCCAATGCCTTTAAGATGGGATAATTGCTCCGCAGTGGCGGTGTTAATGTTTACCAAGCTGGCGGTTTCCGAGGCATTGGCGGCGGTGTTCGCCAGAGGATGGAGCAAAAAGACAAAAAAGGAAACAACGGACAGGCAAAGAACGCGTAAAAGCAGCTGTTTTTTAATCTGACACATAAATCTTCTCCCAAAAAAAATTGTTTGCGATGTCGTCCACATGTATTCAAATCAGGTTTCGATTAAATCAGGCAAAAACGGCTCACCACCTCCTCTCTGCATGCTTTGAAGTCCTTGACGGATCAGCCTATTTTCTTTGGACGAGGTATCCGCTTTGTCGGAGATCATTACGCGTCCCAACCCAAGGTTTCCAAGCAAGGATATTTACTAACAACGTTTGAGGCAGTTAGAGTATCACAAAGCTATTAATACCTCAACCGGAAATAAAAAAGCGGCGGACATAAATGGCTTTGGATTGGGCGGGTCGATCAAAACGAGTGGCGACGAGAGAAGCTTAAAACCTTTGAGGTAGTGATGAAGCCCCTGAATGGGCTAAATGTGGGAGCAAACGAACATTCGCCGATTTGGATAAGGGTGGGGTATTCTGGCTGAAGGATGGTGCTTACCGGTTCTATCCCCTTCCCTCTTTTTTCCATTTGGCCAGAGTCTCAAAAAAGTGGCGCCATTGGAAACCTTTAAGCTTGAAACGTTTGCCGATGTGGGGGATGGAGAGGGTTTCCATAGTTTCTTTTCCCCACTCCTCCAATATGAGATCGGCATTTTTCGATGAGAGTTTGAGGTCTGGCGTGGCCATCCGCTCCTCTTTGGGTTTGGCCACAAAGAGGGAAAGATCGAACAAAGGCTGAAGAAGGCTATAGGAGTTCACATCCGTGTCTGTGGTAAGGGGATCTAACAACACATCCTTTTTCAAAACGTAGGTTCCCTCCGCGATGATTATTTGGGCGGGAGGTACCGGGATTTCCTTGCCAGTACGGATATAAGGCCCTTCTTTATCAGGATCCGTTGAGGGTTTCCACTGTGGCTTTTTGCCAGCCTTACCACTTTTTAAAGACTCGATACAGCGAGCGAAGGAAGGCACATCAAATGCCTCCGGGCTATTGGCAGGGATATTTTTCGCCTCCAATTGTAGCTTGTCCATGGAAAATCCCGCCATCCGGATCAGCACGACACCCATCTCTGAAGTTTCCCCCACTATATTGAGAATGGAATGCAATACTTCCGCGATTCTTGACCTTCGCTTTCCAGGGTATCCTCCCAGGGCCACCACCATTCTCTCTTTTCCGAGTCTCTTTTTCAGGCTGACAATGATCTTTACCATCGGCATCCAGACTTCCTCGATTTCTTCAATTTCCAGGTCCGTCAAAGGATCGTTCTTTTGTGCAAATGGTTCTCCAATTTTTTTTATATCCAATTTTTTTTTCACTAAATCTTTTTTGCGGGGATGCGGTACAGGGTCCTTTTCGGCAACCTCAACACCAGCTTTTTCCAAAGTTTCTTCCTTATCCTTGCGGTTCCTTTCGGGAAAGGCCCAGTCTAGGATCTCACTCTCCACTCCTGGAAACTGCTCTGCATCGTAATCCGATGGAGCACTAGTCAGGCCAATCTTGACGGCCAACGCCCGTTTCAGATCTATGGGGAGATCAGGTTCCAGCTTCTCCGGGTAGCCGGCCCCGATATAAAAGGAGGTAAACAAAGGGAGCATCCATTCGGTTCCACCGGGGCCGTTCTGCAAGCATTTTTCTAAAATCCTCATGGGTTTGGGGGTAAAGTGGCTGAAAGCATCCGATACAGCCAGCTTCATTACACCGGGGATAGCGACGCTGGCTTGCGCTATCTCCTCTTCATTGCCGGAATCCAGAGTCTGCTCCAGTGACCTCAGTAAGTCGTTGGTTTTTTCCTGCGCCGAATCCGGGCTGGACCACTGGATACCCCTGGCCCACGGATTATTAGGATGCGGCCTCATGAGGCCCATAAGCTCAGGATGGACCGCACGCATGGCCCGCTCCATATCGTCGAACAGATCCGATACCTTCTTGATCATATGGTTGGTGACCGAGTTTTTTTGTGAATACTTGTCCATTACTTTTTGCAAGTGTTTTTTGGGATCATACTTGGAGAGAATAAAATCACCCCGCAGTTTAGCGAACTCATCCAGTATCTTTTCTCCCGCCTCTTTTGCTTTCTCCCGCTCGTCATCACAACACCCAAAATCTATAAAGAGATTCCTGATGGTGGCCAGGTCTCGCAACAACCGCCCAGCCTCCAGGTTGTCTTCGCAGGTATTCCCCACATGAATGAGCATATCTTTCTTGCTCACTTTTTCTATCAGAGAAGCGCCGTCTTGAAATCTAAACATGGATAGGGGAATCAGGCCCAGCAACAAGGTGCTGGCTCCCAGGGTTAAATGTAAACAGGAGGTGGCAAACAACAAGGAAAATGAAACATCGGAGGTGCCGAAAAGGTTCAGAAGCCCCACCATACCTATAAAGAAACTCCCTAGGTAGCCGGAGGCGGTTATCAGTACTCGGACCCACCGCTGCTGGAAGAAAATTTCGATGGGCACGTTGACGGTAAGGCTCTTTATCCGGTGAATGAACCTGAGCCCTATCACCTCTTTATCTCCACCGGCCCGTTTCACGACCAAGCTTCCTACAATTAATTCCAAAAACATGAGGCCGGGTGGAGTAAGAAGAAAGGACCAATGGGGCTCAAGGATCCAGGAAAAAAAACCGAGATAAAGTCCGGCAGGGAAAAGAAAAAAATAGAGAACCGCCAAAATCTGAAAGAGACTGGAAACCGTTTGGGGAAGGCCGGTTTTGGTGGATATTAAGGCTTGTTTTTTTTTGTCAACTCCGTTTTTTTTCTTACGGATAAAAAAGGCCACCACCGTGGCAGTGAGAAAATGGAAATATTCGTGCCAAAAAACCACGCCCAGGGTAGTATTGATAAGGAAAGCGGGGATGGTCTCTTTTTGGGAAAGATCAATGGAAGAAAGAAAGAGATAGGCCCAAACACCGAATAAAATTATTGCGTCAAAAGCCGTGATCGATGCCTGACGAAAAGACAGCGAGGCAGGGTGAGGTTGTTCCTGAAAAGTGGGTTGGTGAATCATGAGGAATTTAAATTCAATGATTTTTGTGTGTTTCGTGGGCTATATATTGGGTTTAGTTGTTTAACAAATCTCAAAAACTTTTCATGGTATTTCAGTCATTACTTTCTACACTGTCAAATGTTTTGCTTAACCTTTTTTCGTGTCCCCTTCACCTTCTTTTTCCGGTTTGTCCGGTTTCTCTCCTTTTTTGTCCTTGCCCTTTTTCTTTCCTTTTTTATCGTCTATGTCAATAACAAAGTTTTCCACACTTACCTTGGTAATCTTTTCCCCTTTCAGCTCCTTATTAAACCTCTCCATCAACAAGTCGCTAAGTTTATCCTTGGCGTAATGAATTTTATTGTAAAAATCCTTGCTGAAGAATTCGTCCGCTATTTTTTCCATGAGTTCCTGGTAAATGGGCAAATAAAATTTCAACTCTTCATAGGAACCGTGGTCTTTCATGTTAAAGACAAAGTCTGCCTGCAAAACCTTAGTTTTAGCCGGAGCAAATTGAATGGGAATGATTAATCCCAATTTTAAGGTTTTTTTCTCGGAAATGGGAACCCTGGGTTCAGCCTCGGCGGTTTCAACTGGTTCTTCAACCGGCATTGCCGTTCCTTTCGGCTTTTTAGCAGCCTCTCCCTTCTCTTGCGTTTTTGATTCTGGGGTTTCCCCTTTATCCACTTCCGCTACTTGAACCGCATCTTCCCCTTTGGCCATTTCCGGCACCTCTAAGCCCATATAGCGATAATAAGCATAATAACCGCCACCTCCTAAAAGTCCAAACATGGAGAGTCCCAATATGGCATAAACGATAAAACGGCTTTTTCCTTCCGGGATAAATTTAAAAGCGAAAAGGTATACGCCTACAACCTTATCTTTTAGCGATTTTTTGCCTGCCGCCACCTCTTCCTCGAACTCAAAATCTTCCTCCTCTTCCTCCACCTCCTCCTCTTCTTCGGAAACCGCAGCGGTTTTCATATCTTCTTCGGTCAAAACTTCCGTTTGGGAAGTCATCTCTTCCGTTTCCTCGGCTTTGGCGGGCTCCTCGGCTACAGCCGGCTCTTCTGCTTTTTCAGGTTTCTCTTCTTTGGCTTCAGCAAACAAACCATCCAGAGCATCCTGAGAAATGGCAAATTCCCCTTCCTCCTCTTTTTCTTCTTCCTTAGGCTTTTCGGCGCCTTCCTGTTCGGCCAGGGCCGCATTCCATAAATCGTCCTCATTTTCTTTGCCATCGGCATCCTTAGCCTCGGTATCCTGCCCTCCTCCTTCTGCCTTTGCCTCCGCCCACAGGTTATCCAGTTCGTCTTGATTAATGATTTCAGTTGAATCGGATGACTCTGCCTGTGTTGAATCAGCTCCAGCTTCCGGTTGTGCTATGACTTCCGTAGCATCTTCCGAGCCTGCTTCCTCTGCCTTACTTTCTTTTGTTGCTTCTTCTTGTTCCTGGAGAGCTTGCGCCCAAATATCTTCTTCTGAGGTTTCCGGTTCGGACACGTCCTCGGCAGGTTGCACCTGTGCAGTGGTCGCTTCATCTCCGGTTGCTTCTTTTGTTGCTTCCTCTTGCTCTTGGAGTGCTTGTGCCCAAATATCTTCTTCCGACACTTCAGGCTCAGCTTTCGGCTCTGCCTCAGCTTTGGCTTCCGCTTCAGTTGCTTCCGCCTGTTCGGCCAGGGCTTCCGCCCATACATCTTCTTCGTTTACATCTTGTTCGCCACCAAGGTCGGGTGCTTTTATACCAGGCGGCGCCGGGGTGGCCATGACCCTGGTCGCCTCATCTTCAGAGTCCGGAGATTCTTCGGAGGGTGCTGGAATTTCTTCTTTAGTTTCCTCAAGTTGGGCTTCGCCCGCTTTACTATCTGTTGCCTCCTCCCCAAACATATCTTCAAAAGCGGAATCCAAGTCACCCGAAGTGGACGACTCAGTGCCAGGGGAAGTTTCCGATGCTGATACCGTTAATTTTTCAGCTTCAACAATGGAGACATCTATGGTCCCGGCTTCCACCGGTTTTTCCTTTGCTTCCTCGGCTTTTTCCTCGGTAGGAGTAGCGGCGGGTTCGCCTTCTTCTCCAAACATTTCATCAAAGGCGTCATCCAGGTCGGATAAAGTTTCTGCTGCCGTTTCGGTTGGTTTTTCAATATCAACCTCTTCCTCAATGGCCGGCTCCCCTTCTGCTACCAATTCGGCTTCCTCTGCCTTTTCCGGTTCCGATGTGATCTCTTCCGGCATTTCATCGAAAAGTGAGTCCAGGTCTTCCGAAGGTTCTGTCAAATCTGCTGTCACCGGTTTCAGCTCTTCTTTCGCAACTTTTTCTTCCGTTTCTGAAAGCCCGGCCAGCGATTCTTCATCGAACATTTCATCGAAGGCGTTATCCAGGTCCGATAAATCCTCAGCAGGAGCTTCAGTTGATTCTGCTACAGCAACCTCTTCTTCAATAGCCGGTTCCTCTTTTGCGACCAATTCGACTTCCTCTCCCTTTTCCGGCTCCGACGTAGTCTCTTCCGGCATTTCATCGAAAAGTGAATCCAGGTCTTCCGAAGATTCTGTTAAATCTGTTGTCACCGGTTCCAGCTCTTCTTTCGCAACTTTTTCTTCCGCTTCTGAAACCCCCGTTAGCGTTTCTTCATCGAACATTTCATCAAATGCTGAATCCAGATCAGACAAACCTTCTGACGGAATATCAGCAGCTTCTTCCACCACGACCTCTTTCGAGGTGGTAAGCTCTGCATTAATCTTAAGTTCAGACTCCTGCTCTGTTATTTCTTCACTAGCAGTAGCGGTCGGTTCATCTTCTTCTCCAAACATTTCATCGAAGGCGTCATCCAGTTCTGAAATATCTTCTGAAGGAGTTTCGGTCGGTTCTTCTATCGCAACCTCTTCTTCAACGGCTGCTTCCTCTTCTATTAGCAACTCCGGTTCTTCTTCAGTTGCTTCAGGCTCCGGTGTTGCATCCTCTGGCATTTCATCAAAGAGAGAATCAAGTTCTTCAGAGGATTCAGCAACGTCCGCCGCTACGGATTCCGCTACTTCCGCCGGAGTTTCTTCATCGAACATTTCATCCAGAGCGCCATCAAGTTCCGAGAGGTCTACTGCAGGAGTTTCAGTTGGTTCGTCTATAGCAGCCTCTTCTTCAACGGCTGCTTCCTCTTCTATTAGCAACTCCGGTTCTTCTTCAGTTGCTTCAGGCTCCGGTGTTGCATCCTCCGGTATTTCATCGAAGAGAGAATCAAGCTCTTCAGTGGATTCAACCTCTTCCACCGCTACAGGTTCCGCTTCTTCCATTGTTATTTCTTCCGTTTCCGCTACTTCCGCCGGAGTTTCTTCACCGAACATTTCATCCAGAGCGTCATCCAGTTCTGAAAGGTCTTCTGCAGGAGTTTCGGTTGGTTCTTCTATCACAACCTCTTCTTCAGCTTCTGGCTCCTCTTCTATAAGCAGCTCCGGCTCTTCTTCAGCTTTTTCAGGTTCCGGTGTTGCATCCTCTGGCATTTCATCAAAGAGAGAATCAAGTTCTTCAGTGGATTCAACCTCGTCCGCCGCCACGGGTTCAGCTTCTTCCGTTGTAATTTCTTCAGTTTCCGCTACTTCCGCAGGCATTTCTTCATCGAACATTTCATCCAGAGCGTCATCTAGTTCTGAAAGGTCTTCTGCAGGAGTTTCGGTTGGTTCTTCTATCACAACCTCTTCTTCAACGGCTGCTTCCTCTTCTATAAGCAGCTCCGGCTCTTCTTCAGCTTTTTCAGGTTCCGATGTTACATCCTCTGGTATTTCATCAAATAGAGAATCAACCTCTTCCGTAGATTCAGCCACGTCCGCCGTCACGGGTTCCGCTTCTTCCTCAGGGGTTTCTTCTTCAAGCATTTCATCCAGGGTGTCATCCTGCTCTGATAGATCTTCTGCAGGAGTTTCAGTTGATTCTTCAATCGCAACCTCTTCTTCAGCTACTGGCTCCTCTTCTATAAGCAGTTCCGACTCTTCTTCCGCTTTTTCAGGTTCCGGTGTTGCATCCTCAGGGATTTCTTCTTCAAACATTTCATCCAGGGTGTCATCCTGCTCTGATAGATCTTCTGCAGGAGTTTCGGTTGGTTCTTCAATCGCAACCTCTTCTTCAGCTACTGGCTCCTCTTCTATTAGCAGTTCCGACTCTTCTTCCGCTTTTTCCGCTTCCGGTGCTATATCCTCTGGCATTTCATCAAATAGAGAATCAAGTTCTTCAGTGGATTCAACCTCGTCCGCCGCGACAGGTTCAGCTTCTTCCTCAGGGATTTCTTCTTCAAACATTTCATCCAGGGTGTCATCCTGCTCTGATAGATCTTCTGCAGGAGTTTCGGTTGGTTCTTCAATCGCAACCTCTTCTTCAGCTACTGGCTCCTCTTCTATAAGCAGTTCCGACTCTTCTTCCGCTTTTTCCGCTTCCGGTGCTACATCCTCTGGCATTTCATCAAATAGAGAATCAACCTCTTCCGTGGATTCAGTCACGCCTGCTGCCACGGGTTCAGCTTCTTCCGTTGTTATTTCTCCCGTTTCCGCTACTTCCGCAGTTATTTCTTCATCGAACATTTCATCCAGAGCGTCATCTAGTTCTGAAAGGTCTTCTGCAGGAGTTTCGGTTGGTTCTTCTATCACAACCTCTTCTTCAGCTACTGGCTCCTCTTCTATAAGCAGCTCCGGCTCTTCTTCAGCTTTTTTAGGTTCCGGTGTTAGATCCTCAGGTATTTCATCAAAGAGAGAATCAAGTTCTTCAGTGGATTCAACCTCGTCCGCCGCGACAGGTTCAGCTTCTTCCTCAGGGATTTCTTCTTCAAACATTTCATCCAGGGTGTCATCCTGCACTGATAGATCTTCTGCAGGAGTTTCGGTTGGTTCTTCAATCGCAACCTCTTCTTCAGCTACTGGCTCCTCTTCTATAAGCAGCTCCGGCTCTTCTTCAGCTTTTTCAGGTTCCGGTGTTGCATCCTCAGGTATTTCATCAAAGAGAGAATCAAGTTCTTCAGTGGATTCAACCTCGTCCGCCGCGACAGGTTCAGCTTCTTCCTCAGGGATTTCTTCTTCAAACATTTCATTCAAGGCGTCATCTAGTTCTGATAGATCTTCTGCAGGAGTTTCAGTTGGTTCTTCAATCGCAACCTCTTCTTCAGCTACTGGCTCCTCTTCTATAAGCAGTTCCGACTCTTCTTCAGCTTTTTCAGGTTCCGGTGCTACATCCTCTGGCATTTCATCAAATAGAGAATCAACCTCTTCCGTGGATTCAGTCACGTCTGCCGCCACGGGTTCCGGTTCTTCCGTAGTTATTTCTTCTGTTTCCGCTACTTCCGGCAGAGTTTCTTCTTCCAGCACTTCATCCATGGCAACATTCTGTTCAATTAGATCTTCCCCGAAATCCAGGTCCGACGCCTTTTTTTCCTTGTCTTCTTTCAAAAGTTCGTCGAAGGATTCATTGAACTCTTCCACATCCATGGATGGCTCAGCTACTGGTTCTATTTCTTCCGGGGGAAGGGCAAAAGGTCCTTCTTCCAGAAGCTCTTTGGATTCTTTCTCTTCCAACAGGTCATCGAATAGCTCATCGGGGATTTCTTCCGGTTCTTCCTTAGGCTCGGAACTGATTTCATCCACTAATTTTTTAAGAGTTCCATTTTGGACTCCAGGTATTTCGACTTTCTCTTTCAGCCCTTCAGACGTAACTGCCTCTTCGTCCACATCTTCCGGCGTGGGACTAAAACCACCTTGTTTCTCTCCTGAAAAATCAGCGGAAGAGTCTCCCCGAAGGAGGTTTTTGGTAAAGTCGTCGCTTTCCAGTGCCTCCATCTTTGCATCCCAGTTTGCAAACTTTTCCTTCAAAGCCTCTAAGGTTTTATCAATATTCTCCGGATTCTTTTGAACCAGGAAAACATGTTGGCATTCGGCACACTCTAGCTTTTGTCCCTCATCCGGGATTTCGGCTAAGTCGGCTTCATATTTGGATTTACAATTGGGGCACTGGATTTTCATTCTGGTTTTTATTCAAAATTTATTGAAATCAGATCATTCTTTCCAAGTTAGGCCTACACTTTTATTATACCGATTTAGCATTGCACACCGAAGAAGATAGGTTTTTTCCATTAAATTGACGCCTATTTTGCTCCCACTCTCTATAAAGCAGTGCAAAATGGGGAACTATTGACGGATTTTACCCTTATTTTCCTGGCAAAAGATTTAGTGCAAATTTCATTCCTAATGCTTTTTACCCAATTTGGGAAAATAAAGAGGGAAAATCAAACGGGAAGATTCAACGCGGAAAGTGCATTACTGCCAATAATTTGTGGAAAAAATCAGCACTAAATCAGACGGAACCTATATGATCAAATTGACTTTTTTCCGTGTTACCCTGTGGTAATTAAAATGCTGGAAGAGGAAGGACTGAACTATTTGTAGATATTGATATGTTTCCCTATGCCTGTGAAGATGGCGTTAATAAAACCGGTTACCATGCTGGATAATTCCCTGGCCCTGTCGAAGGTCGCTTTGGAGCCACCTCGAATAGAAGCGGATGGTTTATAGAGAGCGTTTTTACTTGAAAAAGCGCTTCGTATCTTCTCGTGGGCTAAAGGCGCCGATCCACTTCCCATTATTTTGCCCGTTTTCAACATGATCACTCCCCCTAAAAAGTGCAAAATAATTTTCTCTATAATTAAATTTAAACGGAAATTTTATGATGTCAATAGGTGTTCGGATAGAATTTTCAAAGGGAAGTAATCTTAGGGTGAAGGCAGAGGAAATAGTAAGCCAACAATGTTTATTTTCAACAGTTTAGGTTCAAGACAAAAACTGAGGCAACATCATTTCTTATCAGATTTTCTTGACTGGAGTTATAGTGGGACGCCTTTCCAATGCAACAAGTTTTTTTAGAACATCTTCTCGCACTCGGATAAAATCCTTCCACTCTTTTTTATTGACCGGTCGGGCTCTCACAGATTTGAGTTTCAGAGGATTGACGGGCTTCCCGTTTTTCTTGAGATGGAAACAGAGATGGGGTCCCGTGGTCCTGCCGGTAACACCAACAGTGCCTATCAACTGGCCCTGCTTTACGTAACGGCCTTTCTTGATCCCTTTTGCAAAACCCGCTAAATGGCAGTAAGCGGAGTCATATGCGCCATCATGTTTAATCCTTATAAGTTTGCCGGATGGGCCTTGCCGGCCGGTAAAGGAGACTTTCCCGTCGGCAATGGCATAAACAGGGGTACCGATGGGCGCAACATAGTCGATACTGAGATGGGGGACGCGTCTTTTTAGGATGGGATGAAGCCGTTTGCGGGAAAAACCTGAAGAGATCCTCGAATATTTCAAAGGAGCTTTTAAAAACTGTTTTTTCATGGATTTCCCTTGAGGGGTAAAGTAGTTTTTCTTTCTTGGGAAATAGATAGCGGTGATTTTTCTCCCCTGGTTATTGAACTCCACTCCCAGGAATCTTCCATAGCTGGCAAACTTTCCATCCCGATATTTCTTTTCCATCACCATTTTCAAGGTGTCGCCCTTTCTCAGATCCTTGAAAAAATTGATGTCCCACGCAAATATTGATGCGATCTTATTGACCAGGTAAGGCTTTTCTCCCATCCGTACAACGGTATTGTAGAGATTGTCACGAATGATCCCTTTTTTCGTAACAGTCTTGATTTCGTAGTCAATGGGAAGGATTTCCGCCAAGTAGCGGTCCTTATTTTTGACAACGGAAACCCTGTGTTTTGCTCCAACCTCATAGTTTAGTTCCAGAAAGTCGTTCCCCAAGAAACTAATTTTATAAGGCGTGCCGCTTTTCACGTTGGAAATATTGTGGACCCGTTTTACGGACCTGATTAGTTTATCGATTTCCGCAGGGGACATGCCGGTTTTTTTCAATATGACATAAAAACTACCTCCCTTTGGAATTTTCCCTTCTTTCGACTCTTTGATTTCAATCTTTTTAAGGACGGGCTTCGATTGCTGTCTTTTCTCTTCGGGGACTGCTTCCAAAGTGGGGTTTTCTCTCAGGGATACGGGCTCCAAGAGATCGCTTTCTTCAACCGGAGCGGGAGGCTGGTTCTCCTCCTCCAGGATGGCCACCAGGAGATCCTGCTCCGATTGCGCTTTTTGGGAGTAGAAAAGAGTGATGGTAAGGACGACGAAAAAAAAGATCATCGCCGCTTTAGGCAAGCCAACTGATTTTGGGGGGTAATAGGTCATTTTTTGATCCGGGGAAAACAGAGGAATATAGGTGTCAAAAACTTTTATTAAACAATGATACTGCTACATTACTCTTTAAGAAGCAACATAGATGCCAAAAAGCCGACAAACTCTCTAAGCATTTGAAATTATAGGGTTTGAATGGGAATGGTGGGTTTTTGAAGAGTGTAAAATAATTGACGGTTGATTTTTTGAGGGCATGAAATGGAACCCTTTCCTTTTGGAGTGTCGCACTCGGAGTGCCTAAGAATCTTGACCCTCCAAGCGTTTTTTTGCTAAAATTGCCCCAAATTTGGGGGGGGGGAAATCGTAAAATCACTCAGCTTCTTTTCATTTCTACCCTTTGAAAACCATCCAAATCAAGACCTTCCCCAAAAAGCAAGCACCTACCTGTGCAGGTTTTCAACCATTGCAAATAAGTTGGTCTAATAAGATCATTGACTCAATGTTTTGTCCACGTAGCGCTCATTCCAATCACAAGAATGATGTTAAAAAGCTTGTTACGAAAGTAGCTAAAGCAATGCATAATTTTTATTATTTTAAAAAAATCCCGTATTCAGCAGATAAGTGCAATATTTCCACGAAAGGATTTGTATGAGGAAATTCAGTTTCATTATAAATTTGGTTTTTCTTTGGGTTGGTGCCTTTGGGGCTATGTGCGGGGCAAATTTAACTCTTTTGTACGCCGAAGCTGGCGAGCCAACAAAAGATATTTCTTATCAAACTAAACCGGCAAAACATATCATCTCATTTTTGGACGAGATTAATTTGGAGAATTCATATGGTGTTTACAAAAACAAAAAGAATGATTTATTTGATTCCAAACCAATCACTCTTGATCGGAAAGAAATTTTTTGGAAATTTGAGGAAAAACTCACAGGCGTTCCTATTAATATTTTAAATAATTCTATTTTAAAGTTCACATATCGCGGTGTTGATCTACAAGATGAAGACAAAATTGCAATTTTTGCACAAAAAATTAGTGAGGCAATCCCCAAAAAACCTGATCAATCAAGGTGGGTTGATCTTTCAAATGGGAAATGGTCGGTTCAAGATGATTTTATTCAATTTAAAAAAAATAGCCAAGAAACAGATTCATTCGAAATGATCGTTTTGAAAAAATTGGCCTTTCGAGATGGTGCAATCAGGGCTAAATTTAGATTTGAAAATAATGGTAGAAAGGGCTCAGAATCAGATTTTTTTGGGATACTGTTCAGGATGTCAAAAAACCAGCTTGATACCGGAAATGCCATAGGTATATCCGGTTCTGGTAAAGCTACTGTTCATGTTTTAAAAGGTGGTGAGGCTATTCATTCTTATGGTTTTACAGGCAGTCAAGTCCCCATTGGTGAAGGAGATCATTTGTTAGAGTTTTTTTTTAATGATGCTCTCATTACGGTTGTTTTGGACGGCAAACTACTTGTTTCCAATGCTATAGTTTCTTCTTTAAGCCGAAAAAACGGCTTTATGGGTTTTATTGCTAATACAAATGTCAAAGTATCTAAAATTGAATATTCTGATGTTACTGTGCCTGATGAGCCAAGAGGTGAGAAAAAATCTACTTCGAAGAAAAAGAACAGTTCGCCTAATCTTTTCGGTATAAATTTAAGAGAAAATGATAAGGATGAATATTTTTATAAAATAAATAAGGACGGCTCTTTTGAAAAATTTAAGAATGGCATTTCCCAAAAAAAAACAGATCCTGGTTTTGATTGGGCGCGAAATAGTATCGAAGATCACCAATTTAGCATTATTAGGGGAAAAGACCAACTGTTTATTTTATTCGATGGTGTTGTAGTTGAACACATGAGGGGGCGGCAAAACGATTCAACACAAGCAATGATTGTAGAAAGTGCCAAATCCCAACTATTGGGAGGTAGAATTACAAAGATAAATGACGAAGCAGATTTCCCTTCCATATTTAAGAAGATAATAGGACAAAATGTTTTAAATAATGTTAAATGGAAGAGAAATGGGAAAGAGGACCAGGCAATGGTCGGTGAATTAAAAATAAATGAAGATGCTCGCAGAGCTATTTTAGTAGAAACCCCGTCAGAGGTTAAATTTCCAGTTTTAATACCCCCCAATGCTTTTTTATTGTTTAGCCTTGCTATTCCTAAGATATCTTGGGGGCTCAACAGTTCCATTTCTTTTGAGGTTATTTTGAAGGAAAAAAATAGTGACAAAGAAAATATAATTTTCTCAAAAGAAATTATTACTAGCGAAATTAAGACAAGTAAGTTTAAGGATATGCAGTGGCTTGAGTTTAGAAAAGATCTTTCCAAATTCAAAGACTTTGATGGTGAAATAATTTATAGAACCAGAAATAAATCTAAAAATGGGGAAAATGCTGTACCCCAAATTGCAGCTTGGGGCAACCCAACTATTTTTCAAGAGAGAAAAGTAGAAGAATATAATGTTATTTTGGTTTCAATAGATACTTTGAGATCTGATCACCTTGGTTGCTATGGGTATGAAAAAGATATTACCCACTATATTGACCAAATTGGAGAGGAAGGTGCAGTTTTTCTGAATACTTTTTCCCAGGCACCATGGACCCTTCCTTCTCATTTATCTATGTTTACATCTTTATATCCATCCGCTTTCAGTTATGAAATCAACCGAGGAGAAAGTAGGCATGCGTATTATGAAAAGTTTGGATTGTTGAATCCTTCCGTAAGCCTTCCATCTATTTTGCAACCCTATAATTACATTACCGCTGCTTTTACAGATGGTGGTTTTCTTGACCCTGACTTTGGCTTTTCTCAAGGGTTTAATTCAGTATATAAATCATCTCCTACCTCGGAGATCCAGGAGAAATTTTCGGACATTAGCAGTTGGATTAAAAAGCATAAAAAAGATAAATTTTTTCTTTTCATCCATACCTACTTTACTCATCAGTTTCCTGACTATGCAAAAGTAGACATAAATAGCGGCTCAAAAGATGATCATAAGATATTTTCAAGCGAATACGGAGATCCAAAAGAAATTTTGGATGCAGCAATAGATGCATACGATGGCACGATTAAGGTCGTAGATAAGAATATCGGCCTACTAATTTTAGAATTAAAAAAGCTTGGCATATATGATAAAACTCTATTGGTTATTACCAGTGATCATGGAGAATCATTTGGTGATCACAACGGATCATCCTCTCATGGTCATTATTTATATAATGAAGAAGCGCTAAAAGTTCCGCTTATTTTAAGGCTTCCCAACAAAATTCCGAAAGGAATGAAACTTTCGAACCACGTTCGCATCATTGATATTCAACCAACTACTATATATTTTGGGAATTCCCAATAAAAATACTATTCAAGGGAAAAGTTTAACGAGTTTTCTTAATGGGAACGAAAAAAAAGATAGATCTGTGTTTAGCGAATCTACCTTAACCCGGACCTATGCGCATTATTATTTAAAAAGTGTACAGCTGGATGGATTTAAATATATTTTGTCACCCGTTGAAACAACCCCAAAAGCATACAATTACGACTTCATAGATTTTGGTGAGTTATATAATATTAAAGACGACCCGGAAGAGAAAACTAATCTTAATGCAAAAGGGAACAAAATCGCGGACAAATTAAAAAAAGAGTTAGGATCTATTGCAGAAACCACCAAAAAAATCAGGCATCAATTATTAAAAGGGGATAAAAACAATAGTGGAAAGCGTGCAAGACCCACGGATGAGACCAAAGAAAGGTTGAAAGCGTTGGGCTATTTGCAGTAAGTACCGAGCTCTACCAACAACAAAATATAAAGACCTATTCCTTCTCCAAAATCCCGCCTCTCAGCCTTTCTGCCATTTGCATAGCAGTCTCATTTTCACTCCATCGCAAGACGGCCAACCTTGAACCTTAATCCTTGAACCTGATAGTCTGAGTAATTGCAGTTTGGGGCACTATCATCTACTTTCCCATAGGAGGTTTTTTTTGAAAAACAGGTTGATAAATAATCTTTTGGTCACAGGTGGCTGTGGTTTCATAGGCTCCAATTTTATTCGTTACCTTCTGGAAGAATCCGATTTTTCAGGCCGAATCATCAATGTGGATAAAATTACCTATGCGGGTAATCCTGAGAATCTCAGGGAAATCGATTCCCAATTTCAAGGCCGATATTTTTTTGAAAAAGCTGATATTTGCGATCCGGGGCGGTTGGCGGAAATTTTTAAGACTTACGAAATCGATGCCATTTGTCATTTTGCCGCAGAATCCCATGTGGATCGATCCATCCTCCATCCCGATTCCTTTATCCAAACCAACATTGTGGGCACCTTCCACCTCTTGGAGCTTGCAAAGCGAAACGCCGAAAAATTGGCTTTGTTTCATCATGTAGGCACCGATGAAGTTTTCGGCAGCCTTGGCGAAACGGGCTACTTTACGGAGGAAACAGCTTACAAGCCCAATAGCCCTTATTCGGCTTCCAAAGCGTCATCCGATCATTTGGCGAGGGCCTACCACAAGACTTATGATCTGCCGGTGACCATATCCAACTGCTCCAATAATTACGGCCCTTATCAGTTCCCGGAAAAACTAATCCCTTTAATCGTTTTGAATGCTTTGGAGGGGAAACCCTTACCTGTCTATGGAGACGGCCTCCATGTGAGAGACTGGCTCTATGTCCGGGACCACTGCGCGGCAATTTGGCTCATCATGAATCGTGGGGTTTTGGGAGAGACCTACAACGTGGGCGGGGATAACGAAGTAAAAAATATCAAAATCGTGGAAACCATTTGCGATCTATTGGACAAGACCGTTGAGAAGCCTTCCAAACTCGAATCCCGAAGGGAACTAATCACTTATGTAAAAGATCGTCCCGGCCATGACCGAAGGTACGCCATCGATTTTTCCAAATTGAAAAAGGAGTTAGGTTGGGTGCCGGAAGAGTCGTGTGAGTCGGGTATCGAAAAGACCATCCAATGGTACCTTGATCACCGGGAGTGGGTGGAACGGGTGAGGAGTGGAGAGTATCAAGCCTGGGTTAAGAAGCAGTATGGGTGAGGAGTGGATATTTACCCAAACCGTCCCAGCAAAAACATGGAAGTAGCAAGATAGACGAAGACGCCCAGGACGTCGTTCACAATGGTGATCATGGGGCTTGCGCTGATGGCCGGATCAAAATCCAACTTTTGGAAAATGACAGGCATCACCGAACCCATGATGGAAGCGAACCAAACCGATAATACCAGCCCAGTTCCCACTGTCAAGCCGATTAAAGGTGTGGTGTGAAGAACCGGCTCGGCAAGAAAAGCCACCAGGAGTCCACAAACCACCCCAAAGATCAGCCCATTCAATCCCCCCACCCCGATTTCACTGATAATAACGGAAGAAAGGTTTTCGGGTCGAACCTCTCCGGTGGCCAAGCCCCGCACTAATACGGTTGATCCCTGAATAGCAATGTTCCCGGAAAGCCCGATCACAAAGGGGATGAAAAATATTACCGCAGCATATTTGACCATCAAGGGTTCAAAGGAGTTGAGGATCATAGCGCTGGCTATCCCACCCACCAAGGTGGCAAAAAGCCAGGGTATCCTGTGCCGCACCTTTCGCAGCATCTTTTTTTTGAGGGGTTCCGATGACGTCCCAACCATTTTGTAAATGTCGTCATCGGCCAGGTCCATTACGGCTGCAATCACATCATCAAAGGTGATGACCCCCCGGATGATATTGTCATCGTCCACCACGGGAACGGCGCTGACATGGTTATTATCCATGGTTTCCGCCACTTTCTTGCAAGAATCATTCAAATGGGCCAGCGGCAATTCCTTACGTTTGAACTCTTCAACCGTCTTTCCAGGAACCGTGCGAAAAAGATCTCTCAGTTTGAAATATCCCTGCAATTGGCCCCCCGCATTGGTAATATAAAAATAGGGCGGTGCGTCTTTGTCCTTTTCCGTTTTGATCCGATGAATGACATCTGCAGCGGTATCACTGGGGAAAGCTTTATTGAAATTCGGAACCATCAGGCCCCCCGCCGTTTCCTCTTCGTACTGAAGGAGGTCCTTGAGTTCCCCGGCCTCCTCCTCCGGCATTTTCTCAAGCAATTCCTTAGTTTTGTCCTCTTCAAACTCCTGGAGGATATCCGCCGCTTCATCCTCCGGCATCTCCGCCAGGAGATCGGCAAGCTCTGAATCACCCAGAAGTTCTGTAATTTTTGCCCTGCTTTCCTCATCCGTTTCATAAAGCACCGTCTGCCTCTTTTCTTCTGGCAGAGACCGGAAAATTTCCACTTTCTGTTCGGTATTGTATCTAAAGAGAATTTCGGCCAACTCAAAAGGATCCGCGCCCTTCAAGAAATAGGTAAGGGTCCCATCAGTTTCGGAAAAATTGTCCAGTATGGACTGGAGTTTTTTGTGCATGGTTTGTGGCATGAAAACACCTCTACCTGGATTTCAAATAAAAAAGGAACCACAGATTTCACGGATTTCACAAATTAAGTAATTTCAATAAAATAAATCTGTGAAATCTGTGGTTAAGAAAGCTTTTGTTCTTTATTTTTTTTGTGGTCCAAAATTTCAATTTCGCTCTTTTTTCACCGGAAATTACTGGTATTATACTCACATTGCTCCAATTTTTCATCATAAACAAAAAACATAGCTCCTTCCCTCTTTTTTCAATACAAAAAATTGGCTATTGAAAAGATACTTGGGCGAAAGTAGAGAAGTTTTATTGAATAGACTTAATAATTACGTGGAAATAGATTATAATAGAAAATTTAATAATTATAATTTTGAAAGAGCCACATGTCATCCAAAACTTCCCCGTCTCTGGAGACTTTTCCAAATCCAAACCCGGAAAGGGATTACGAGATATCCATGGAATGCCCGGAATTTACATGTCTGTGCCCAAAAACAGGGCAACCGGACTTTGCCACCATCAAAATCATTTATACCCCGGACTCTCTTTGCATTGAGCTAAAATCTTTAAAGCTATATTTATGGTCTTACAGGGATCAAGGCGCCTTCCATGAGGCCGTGACCAATGAAATTCTAGATGACTTGGTTGCTGCCGTTAGCCCCAGGAAAATGAAAATAATTGGAGATTTCTACGTGCGGGGAGGGATACATACTATTGTTTCTGCTGAACATAGCAAAGAATAGAACTGGGAAATGGTTTAGATTCAAAACAACCACCTGACTTTTATAGGAATTAATGCCGATTATGGAAAAAGACTCGGAACAAACTAATTGCCCGGATTACTCAAAAAATTTGGAAACGTATTCCAAAATGTTGGTGCATGCCAACAGAAATTTTGAAGAAAAAGTTAAGGCACTCTCCATAATACGCCGCCTGGGTGATTCCCTTTTGTATGCCCAGGACCTGAATAAAATTGCCAGAGAAGTTTTAAGCATCATTATTGAAGAATTTGAAACCGAATTCTGTTCATTAATGGTACTGAATCATGAAAAGAAATATCTGAGGCTTTTTGCGGCTACCAGTCGAACGGAAAGCGGTACAAAATATTTTGATGACTCCGGCGAGATTTTTTTAGGCCTTGAGGAAGGCATTGCCGGCCTCGTTGCCTCGATGAAAGCTTCCATACTTTCCAAGGATACGGAGAATGACCAACGCTTTCTTCCCAAGCCAAAAGGCCACCTCATCCGTTCCCTCTTATGCGTACCCTTGGTTGCCAGAGACAAGATTTTGGGGGTTATCAACCTTGCCAGTCCCATTAAAGACGACTTCAACGAAGAAGAAGAACGAATCATGAAGATCGTAGGGGATCAGACAGCCCTTGCAATGGAAAATGCCATGCTGGTGCGCGAACGTGTACGAACCGATAGGTTTTCCACCATCGGAAATATGGCGGCCACCATCGTGCATGATATAAAAAATCCCATGGCAAAATTGAGGGGCTTCACGGAGCTTATGGCCGACCCCACCACACCCCAGGAAGAAAGGGAAGAGTTTGCCCAAATCATCGTCAGTGAAATTGAAAGATTTGTGGCCATGACGGAAGAGTTGATGGAGTTTGCCAGAGGTGGTGAGTCGAAACTAAATTTTGAGACTATGCCTGCGGAAGATCTTATCAATGGGACTATTCCCTTTTTAAAGCGGGATTTCTCGGATGCAAAAATTGAGTTAATCTCTACCATGGAATTTGACGGACTCATCAATATTGACTTCCAAAAGTTTCAGAGGGTCATCTTCAATCTAACCGGAAATGCCAAAGACGCCATGCCGAAAGGTGGCAAGGTTACTGTCCGAGGTTTTCAGGAAGAAAAATTTTTCGTTTTATCTATTCAAGACTCAGGTCAGGGGATTCCCCAAAAAATATTGGAAAAAATCTTCGTCCCTTTTGTCACCTACGGAAAGAGGAAAGGGACAGGACTAGGGCTGGCCATAGTAAAAAAGATCGTGGAAGAACACGGAGGAACCATCCAGGCATTTAGTGAAGAGGGAAAAGGCTCTGAATTTATTATCAGAGTCCCAGTAAAAAAAGAATAGTGTAGTGTGACGTTACCAAGGTCAACAGTTCCAGGTTGCACGGTTCAGAGTTGAAAACGATGGAGAATGCCAAGCAACCTTGAGCCGTAACTTGCGCAGTAACAAAATATTTGCGTAATGAATTCAAGATTCTCTATACTCAAACTATAACTCCATTACCGATTACCCCTTTACACCAACCATGGAAGACTCGGCTCCTTTAAGAATACTGGTTCAGAGAATCAAGGATCTCCCAACGATCCCCACCGTTTTGATGAAAATCCTTTCTCTTTCCGCCGATTCTACGGCAAACGCGGATGATCTGACCGACATTATCAGTATCGATCCCACCATTTCAGCACGTTTGTTGCGCCTTTCCAATTCCGCGTTTTACGGATGCCGGGGACGAGTGACATCCATTTCCAGGGCTATCATGGTGTTAGGCTTTACCGAGGTCAAAAACCTTGCGCTGGGCATGTCCGTTTTCGATGCATTTTCGAAAAAACAAGCGATAAAAGGGGCGATGAGCATTGAGAAGCTTTGGAAGCACTCCATAGCCACGGCTTCTCTTTCAAAGTTTTTAGCCGGAAAGGTGGGAGGGAGAAAATATGAGTCGGCATTCACCGGCGGGCTCTTGCACGACATTGGGAAGGTGGTTTTTTTGAATTCCTTTCGTGAGGATTACAAAAAAGCCTGGGTCATCGTAGCGGAAAAAGGATGTTCCATTTCCCAGGCAGAGGAAGAGGTTTTTAAAGTGGATCACGCCACCATCGGTGAATGGCTATGCCACCATTGGCAGATGCCGGAAGAAATAGCGCAATGCATTAAATACCATCCAAATCCGGCCCAGGCAAAAGAAGAGCACAGGCAGTTTGCCTCCATAGTACACCTTGCTAATTTGATAGCCAGGAAAAGTTTTGTGGGGTATGGGGGAGATGAATTAACTCCGGATGCAGAAAATGAAGTGCTGGATCAGGCCGGGCTATCCAAAGAAGATTTGGAGGAAGCGGAAGGTTTAATGGAGCAGGAAAGAGAGAATATCGAAAAAACGGTTTGAGGGCTTTTTGATTGAGGATTGTTCTTTTTAAAAAAAACCTACCACCAATCATCAATCAAAAATCTAACCAAAGATATTTGAAATTTTTAAAAACTTTTTTAATTGTGAGAGATAAATTCTCAGAATTATTATGTAAGTATCTACAATATCCCTAGTCCCCTAAACAAATACCAATCTCCCTGGCGGTTTTCTGGAGATAATTTTTTGGGTCAACCAGGTTCATCTGGGCGATGGCCTCTGTGATGGGAGCCGAAGTAATATCGTGGTTTTTTAAAGCAACCATCTCGCCGAATCTTTCCTCCTGCACCATCTCGAAAGCCTTAACCCCAAACTGGGTTGCCAGTATCCGGTCATAGGCAGTGGGAATTCCGCCTCTTTGAAGGTGGCCTAAAATGGTGACCCTCATCTCTATATCCAGATGCTTTTTTATGTCTCCCATTAATTTATGGCCTATCCCGCCCAGAATGAGATTTTCGTAACCAGCCTGCGTGCTTTTTGAGCCAGTTACCTCTCCGCCTATCGGTTTAGCTCCTTCTGCAATTACAATAATGGCAAAGTCCTTGCTCGCTTCCTGGCGCTCCTCTATTTTCGCAATTACTTTTTGAACATCATAAGGTATTTCCGGTATTAACACGATGTGGGCGCCTCCAGCTACGGCGGCGTTTAAGGCAATCCAACCGGCATCGCGGCCCATAACCTCCAGTATCATGGTCCTGCTATGGCTGGTGGCGGTGGTAACCAGTTTGTCCACAGCATCCGTCGCTACCTCCACGGCAGTTTGGAAACCAAAGGTGAGATCGGTGCATAAGAGATCGTTGTCAATGGTTTTCGGGACGCCGACAATGTTGACTCCTTTTTCGAACAATTGCTGGGAAATCCGCTGCGAACCATCCCCGCCGATACAGATTACCGCGTCAATGTTTTGGTATTGCAACCTTCGAATCAGCTCGTCGGACCTGTCCACTGTGATCCAGCTACCGTCCGGGTTTTTCACCGGCCAGTTGAAGGGTCCCCCTTTATTAGTAGTGCGGATGATGCTGCCCCCCATAACATGAATACCGGAGACCTTATTGGAATCCAGCAAGACTAGCTGAAGAGGTTCCTGAAGCATCCCGTGATATCCCTCAATGCTGCCAAGCACTTCCCAGTTACTCTCTCTCGCGGCCCTCTTTACGATGGCCCGAATCACCGCGTTAAGGCCGGGGCAATCTCCACCGGTGGTGACAACCAGTAATCTTTTTTTCATGGTTTTTCCTTCAATATTTACTCACTATGCAATGGAAGCTCCACGATAAAGGTACTCCCTTTATCTTCCCCATCGCTTTCCACCTTGATTTCACCGCCATGCATTTCGGAAAAAAGTTTAGCGATGGAAAGGCCAAGCCCAAGTCCGCCCGCTTTGAACTGAAAGGTCCCGGAGGAATGAAACATAACGTCCCCTGCCTCATAAAATTTCTTGAAAATGTGCAATTGGTCTTCAGCGCTGAGCCCGATACCGTTATCTTTCACTATGACCTTAAAAGAGCTTCCCGTATTTGTAAGGCTTATGGAGATATTCCCGCCATCCGGAGTAAATTTGATGGCGTTCATGCACAAGTTCAAAAAAATGTCCGTGAGTTTTTCCTTGTCCCCATCAAAAAAAATCTCACGGTCAGGAAGATTATAGAGCAGGTCTTGTTTTCTTAAGCCGGCAAAATAGGATGCCTCCGACCAAACTTCTTTCACCAATGCATTAATGGAAATCCTTTCTTTTCTCAGAAGACCGTCCTTATATTCTCCTTGAAGAATTTTGGTCATATGCTGAACGACAGAGTTCAATCGTTTGCTTCCCACATCGATAATGTTGATGAGCTTACTTTGCACTTCCGTAGCTTTTTCCCCCAGAAGGGTTTTCAAAACAAACATTCCGCTGTCAATCTGAGTCAGAGGCGTCCTAAGTTCGTGGCTCACACATGCGATAAATTTGGATTTCAAAACATCCAGCTTTTCCAACTCTTTATTTTTTTGTGTCAACTCTTCAGTCCTTTTTTCCACCTGCTGTTCCAGGCTCTGGTTCATTTCTTTAAGGTCCCTGAAAAGCCTTTTGTTGTCCTCTTTTAAAATGATCTTATCAACAGCCCTTTCTATGCACTGGGTCAAATCCTTTGCTAAAAAGGGTTTTCTGATGAAATCGTAAACTTCCTGCCGCATGGCGTCGATGGCGTCTTCAATATCCCCATGCCCCGTAATGATGATTACTTCGGTATCCGGGGCGATAGCTTTTACTTTTCTCAAAAGTTCATGACCGCTCATGCCCGGCATTTTGAGGTCGGTAATAACAAGTTTGTAATCCCCTCTTTCAAAAGCCTCCAGGGCCTCCAATGGGTCCATGAAGCCAAAAGGGTTCAATCCAACTTTTCTAGCCCAATGGGTTACCAGCTTGACAATATTTTCTTCATCATCCACCACAAGGGCGTTAAATGTTTTGCTCATAAGATTTTCGAAATCAAATGTTAATAATTACTAACCAAAGATATTTGTTTTTTTTAAAAACTTTTTTAACCGCGATCATGTAACTAAAAATTTGGCGTAAAAGCTAGCTTTCCCCACTTATTAAAGTAGTATCCTATTCTACCGTCTTTTGTGGGATATATCTTCCTGTATTCTTCTTTTCCTTCCGAATCTCTTTCCACTATTACGATTTTCTTGTCCAGAACCATGGTGGATTTAGCCGCGTAAAGAAAGGTGTAAGGCTGGTCTTCCGCGATAACTTCATGAAGCTGATGGCAAAGCTCTTCCTGTTTTTCCCGGTTGTATTCCTGCCGAATCTTGACAATGAGCTTATCCGCTTCAGGGTTTTGATATCCCACAAAGTTCAATTGCTGAGGACCGGCCTGGCTGGAATGCCACAATTGATAAAGATCCGGGTCGATTCCCATGCTCCACCCCAGGACAACTGCGTCAAATTTGGAGGTGTTGATAAAATCTTTGAGAAATACCGCCCATTCGAAAAGTTGAGTATTGCACTTCACCCCAATCTTTCTCCAGGCATTCTGGGCGATGGTCAAGATGTTTTTCCTCACAAGGTTCCCATTATTGGTAATGAGATTGAACTCAAAAACCTTGCCGTCCTTTTCCAGATATCCGTCATTATTTTTTTCCCACCCCAAGTCTCTGAAAATGGCCTCCGCGCCGGCAGGGTCATATTTTGTGGGTTGGATAGATTGGTCGTACCAAACGGTATTTTTCGGGAAGGGACCGGAAATAGCTTCTCCTTCGTTGTATAACAGATATTTGATGATCTCTTTGACGGGAATGGCCATGCCGAGGGCTTTTCTGATTCTCTTGTCTTGAAACACAGGCTTTCGGTTATTGTAGCCGATGTAGCTATAACCATAACCCAGGCTGGAAAAGTTCTGGAACTTTTCATCCTTCTTGAATCTGGCGATCTGGTGCGGCTGGGCGGAGTAAGTATCGATGGCTCCCGCAAAAAACTCCATCTCCTGGGTAAGCGGGTCCGGGATAATCCGAACGATGTAATCATGGTATTCTGGAACCCGGTCCCAATAGTCTTCATTGCGGACGAGGTGGATCAGTTCGTCCGATTGCCATTCCTTAAAGATAAACGGTCCGGCGCCAATGGGATGTTGATTAAAACTGCTGTCTCTCAGGTCGAAGCTTTTCCTTTTTTCCTCTGATAAATTTTCCGCCTCTTTTTTCAAGGCTTCCTCGTTCAAGAGATGCTCCGGGAGAATTCCCATTGACCAAGCGTTGATGGCGGGGGAAAAAAGACGCTTGTAAGTCACTTTCACCGTATACCGGCCAATAGTCTCCAGGGTCTTGATTGGCTCGAAGTCGGAAGTCCTTGGGGAAAGGCTTTTTGGGGAAAGGATGGACTCATAGGTAAACTTAACATCGTTTGAGTCGAACTCATGTCCATCGTGAAACTTGACTCCTTTTCTCAAATAAAATGTCAGGACAGGGTTATGCTCTTGTAAGGGGAAGATTGTGGGGAATTGGTTTTCCAAACGTGAAAAGTGGGCTGGATCTTCCAAATGGATAAAATTTTGATAGTCAACATTCTCAAAATATTCTTCTCCTAAAATAGGTGAGATATTATGAAAAAAATCCTGGTCCACCTCTTTCAAAACCAACTTTATTCGCTGGTGGGCTGTAATGGTGTATGGGGTTTCCAACATAAGGGGTTGATTATTCTTGCCGGGCTTGGGCTTCCCTTCTTCATCAAGGTCCAATATTTTTTGGACTCCCTTCTTCTCCGAAAGATCCAGGGATTGAATGGAATCCACGTTTTTTAACCAAAGACTTTCGCCACCCTGGACCCGGGCTTTTTTGAAAGCTTCAATAATGTTTTCAGGAGTCGCAGGTTCACCATTGGGCAAGGTCTTATGAGGAAGTACGAGAAAAAATACTTCTTCATGGATTTCCCATCTCTCGGCTAAACGGGGACGATACTGCATCTTGTCATCCAGATCGATCAAGCCATCAAAAACCTTGTCGCAAATGCTGGAACTGGCCGTATCCG
>JAJDAS010000044.1 GCA_029261755.1 Nitrospinia bacterium | reverse complement strand
GGGTCCACGCAGATGGCCCTGAGGACCAAGAAAAAAAAGGAGTTCATCGACGGAATTTCCAAAGTCCCCGTGGCCATAGGGTTTTTTAGGAAGGAAGCCGAGAAGTAGTCATTACTGGTCATTACAAAATTGTCATTGATTGTCATTTACGGCAAAAGCAAATGACAACGCAGTAAAATGACGTTTTAACTAATGACAGCGGAGCCAAGTGACCAATGACCATTGGCAAAATCGCAGGTTTTCAAATGGAGGTTTGTTGATGATACGGAATGACTTTTAATGATAAAAAAAATCTTATTGGACTTCCGTAAAGATATTTAAAAGAACGAGGAATCAACGCTACGCTTGGGCGAGGGGACGAAGGGCAGAAAGCAGATTTGAGTTACGGCAGGTTTTTTCTTGTCACTCATTACTTGTCACTTGTCACTGCTTTTACCCTCCGCGCCACTGCGTCTCTGTGCGATAAATTATTTTTGCTTTTAATGAGGCGTCTAAGTAAAATAAGGCCATGAGTAAAATTATTCTTGAAATAGACGACGATCTAAAAGCAACGCTGGATGAATTCTGTAATAGCGCTGGCGAGAAACCGGATGAATTTATCAGGGAATCTCTAAGGCGTCAACTTTCTCTGGCGAGGTTCGATGCTCTCAGGGCGAAAGCGGTTCCCATTGCGGAAGCCCAAGGGATCAAAACAGATGAAGATGTTTTCCGCGTGGTGTCGTGAAGATTTTTTTTGACACGAACGTTTTGGTGAGCGCCTTCATCTCGCGAGAGGGTGCTTGCGCCGATGTCTTTCGGGGAGTATTAGACAGTCAAGCCCATATCTTTGTGACTGGCGAGGTAGTTTTAATGGAACTTGAGCGGATTTTAAAACCCGTTTCAAATATCCGAAGGACATTATTCAAAGCTACTTGCGATTAATCCGCGAAGAGCAGATAATCCCCACCCCAAGCAATCCACCAACCATCAAGCTAAGTGATTCAGATGATGAATGGATATTGGCCTCAGCGCTTGATGGCGGGGCGGATTTGCTCTTTACGGGAGATCAAGACTTGTTGATTTTAGAAAAAGTGGGGGCCATGGAAATTATCTGCCCCAGGGAATTTGTCAACAGGTTCAAAGGTTAATTTTACAAAGCAAAGAGGTGAAAGAAATGAGAAAAATAATTAAAGAAAAGGGACCCACCCAGAGGTCCATTAATCCTAAACTTGTTGCAAAAGCTTTGTCCGCTGAGGATACTGGAATTGTGATAGATACAAAACGAGTGCCAATTTCTTTGTTCGCATTGAGGCAATTTATTGCAGACCGGCTATATTCCACGGGAGGGAGGCCTAAGTTAAAAGGAACCAGAAAAGTGCGAAATAAGATATCCTTTTTTGATGAAGACTGGGAAAAACTTAAAGCTATTGCCGGTTATTACAAGGAAAAGGAGGGGATTAACGTAAGTTCAAGCCAAATAGCGTCTGCGTTAATTCATGCGGAAATATCGAAAATAAAGATCTCTATAATAAAGTCGAAATCACGATCAGCCTTGAAATAGAGGAGTCAAAGCTACATCTCATCCCTTTGGCCCTACTAAGAAATCACTGATCAAAAAAACGACCATTCCCACATTTGATTGTACGGGATGATGATATACGAAATCCTTCCTGAGTCTCAAAAGCTCCTAATCGGCGCTGATAAATCATTCTTCATCGCTTTTATTGAATGTCCTTACAAAGCGCTCCTCGAAGCAACAAATCATTCCTCAAGTACCGATTCCCTAGAATTTTCGATCACAGAGAGATTGTTGTCATATGCGACAACCGCGCTTACTCATCGTATTAAAAGGAATTTCAATCGTCCCTCAGGACTATCGGGACGTAAAACAAAACCCAACATCCAGAAACATCTCCATCCATGCAAACCTGACTTTCAGTACAACAATGAAGCTGTTCTAGTTGAGGAGGTAGTTGAGGCAATTTCTCCAAAATCGAATAAGAGCAGGTCTACCCTCGTCCCGTTATTTTTTTTGCCCACTGAAAAGATCAGAAAAGAGCACAAACTCTTCCTTGCTGCTGTTGGATTGTTGATCTCCAAATTACAGAACTCAACACCACCTTTTGGGAATATTGTTTGCTCATCTTCATTTAAAGTGAGACGAGTACAGTTACAGAAGCTGTACCGGCAGGCAAGGCAAATCACCCGCGATGTAGTGTTGATCACGGAGGGGGAACTCGCACCGCCATTGCTGTTGAACGCACACTGTAATGTTTGCAAATTCTCCAAATCGTGTCGAGCAAAGGCAGTTGAAAAAGACGATCTAAGCCTCATTTCCACGCTTGCCAAACCACAAATTTTAAACCTACATAAACGAGGGATTTTTACGGTTACGCAGTTGTCTCATACCTTTCGTCCAAGGAGGTCAAGGCGGAAGAAAAAAACTATCAAGAAGCACGAGCCCGCGTTAAAAGCATTGTCCATTCGTGAGTCAAAAGTTTACATCAAGTCCTCGCCTGAGCTTCCAAGTAAGCCCGTCAAAGTTTTCTTGGATGTCGAAGGGATTCCCGACGAAGGATTTTATTACCTGATTGGCATGAAGGTGTGTAATCAATCAACTGAACAAGTTTATTCCTTCTGGGCCGATAATCGCTCCGATGAGGCACGCATCTGGAATGATTTTTTATCGAAACTGGTTTCAGTAGAGAACTTTGTTCTCTTTCACTATGGAAGTTACGATGCAAAGTTTATGAAGACAATGTTCACGCGGTACGGCGCAATCGACGGTATAACAGAGGAACTGGTTCTGAAATCCTCAGTTAATGTCTTGAACTACTGTTATACCGATGTTTACTTCCCAACCTATTCAAATGGACTGAAAGACATTGCCAAATATTTAGGGTTTTCCTGGGAAAACGTTGAAGACAGCGGCCTGCATAGTATTGAACAGCGATATTCTTGGGAAAAAAGTAGGGATTTGAGGATTAAAAAACAGTTGATGCGTTATAATCTGCGGGACTGTGACGCGCTCCAACTCCTGACGAAAACATTGGTTGATATCGCCGACTTTGGCATGGTAGGCGGTTCATCGGTCGTGAATGCCAACAATGCTCCAAGTGATAGGCCAGGTCAATTGGGCCAGAGCACGTTTAACTTTCCAGAATTTGATTATATAAACAAGTGCGCGTACTTCGACTATCAACGTACCAAAATATATTGGCGAACAGATGAGGATGTCAAAAAAAGCGTTCGAAGAAAGGCGACAAAACTCTCTCGCCCGCAACGGATAAACAAAGTAGTCGAGTGCAAACCATCACGCATAAGGATTTGCCCCAGGTGTAAAATTGGAAAATTCCGAAACGATCGCTCTGTAACAAGAACGACATATGATATCCAGTTCAGTGGGTCGGGAGTAAAGAAGTGGATAGTGAAATATATTGGCAAAACAAGGAGTTGTAGCAATTGTAGAAAGCTTATTCCTCCCCAACATTATCCGGCAACAAATAGCAAGTATCAACATGGCATTCTCGCTTGGGTTATCTATCAGAACATTGAACTACGCCAGACTCATGGAAATATTACTTCTGGGCTCAATCAAATTTTCGGCTTCACCTTTAATTCCAGAAATGTAGACAAATTCAAGAAAAGGGCGGTTGAGTTTTACCAGACCGCTTATGATGAAATCGTGAAGAGCATCCGGGCAGGGAAACTCGTACATATTGACGAAACCCAGGCGGGCATAAAGGGCGGGGGAGGTTACGTATGGGTCTTTACTAATCTTGAGGAGGTTCTTTACGTCTATTCTGACAGCAGAGAGGGCTCGATAATATCGGAGACCTTGACAGACAGTTTTAAGGGGGCCATGGTTTCAGACTATTATGGCGCATATGATGGATTTAATGGACCGCAACAGCGTTGTTTGATCCACTTGATAAGGGATCTAAATGATGACCTGTTCAAGAATCCTTTTGATGACGAGTTTAAGGCATTTGTAAAGAATTTTGGAGAGCTTTTGAAACCGATTATCGTTACGATCGACCGTCACGGTCTGAAACATCGGTTTCTCAAAAAACACAAGAAGGAAGTCCGAAAGTTCTTTAAAGATAAGGTAGAATGTGAAGGCAAGTCCGAACTCACTGTTCAATACCAAGAGCGATTTAAGAAGAACCAATCGCGGTTATTTACGTTTCTGGATTACGATGGGCTTCCATGGAACAACAATAACGCGGAGAGAGCAATTAAAGGGTATGCTCCTGTTCGCAATGCCCATAGAGGAGTCGCGACCCCTAACGGACTGCGAAGAACATTGCCATTGCTCAGTATTGCTCAAACGCTTAGGAACAAAAACGTAAGCTTTCTCGAATTCCTAAAGTCGGGCAAGAGAAGTTTGGATGATTTTCTGAAAATGCTAAAATGACAGAAACCTGATCTGATTAAGGCCAAGGCCCCCGGCGGAAGCGGTAAAAGAGATGATGCTTTCAGAGCTTATTGCATCGTTTTCAGGGGGTAAGTGGACTTCATAAGTGGTTTTCTTTTCCATGTTCTTTCATCTTTTCCCTGCATTTTTTAAGCGCCAACCTTCGCAGCTTCTTTGCGTGTTCCGCAAGGTATTCCAGTTCCTTTTTGGTGATTTTGTATTTTTTGCTGAACCGCGAATCCACATATGCTTTTCTCAATAGTTCGAATAACCGTTTCTCTTTTTTCTTTTCTCGCGGGAAAATATCGCAAAAATCGAAATCCACTTTCTCCATGCGCTCCGAAGAAAATGATCATCTCCGGTTTTACCACGGACATGATCATTTTGACGATGCTGATCAGTTCGTCTCGTTTGTGTTCAGGAATATGGCTTAAGGAGGTTTTCATGAAGCAATTATATATGGAGAAGGGAGGTTTTGAAAGGGGTAAAAAATAGTAACAAGTGACAAGTGACGAGTAACAAGTTAAAGCTTTTCTTGACAGGATGAACAAGATAAACAGGATTGACCTTTTAGACCAAAACAATAATCTTGTCCATCCTGTAATCCTGTCTAAAATTCTTTAAAAAATTCCAAAAAACTATGGCTACTCTTTTTCCTTGTTGATCGCTCTACATTAAGTTACAATATGTGTTACTTCGTGTAGATCATCCTCATTATGCATACTTTGAATACTCTCAAAATATTTACGCAGGTTTTAGCAAGCTTCGCGGAGTCCCGGAACAATATTTTTTCCCTGTCTGACTTGCATGGTGCTATGCCTCAGCATAACCGAAATGCTTTTAAAGTGCTTGTAAACAGGGCGGAAAAGCAGGGATTGCTGGAGCGTGTTTGTCGCGGATTGTATATTGTGCCCGACAAAAGAAGCGAAGATGGACTATTGCTTTATCATGCGGCGTCGCGATTGCGGGCAGACCAGTTTAATTACATCAGCCTTGAATCGGTCCTCTGTGATGCCGGAGTAATCTCCCAGGTACCATTGAACTGGATTACCGTGATGACTTCGGGACGATCACATATTATTCGTTGCCAGCGATGGGGTTCTATTGAATTTATTCATACCCGAAAGAAAGCCGACGATGTTGCTGGCCAACTTACTTATGACTCTCGCTGCCATATGTGGCGAGCTTCAGTGGCGTTGGCTTTGAAGGATATGAAAGCCACAAAACGCAGCATGGATTTGGTAAATATTGGAATGAATGATGAGTCTATTTGATAAACTGGTTTCCGAAGCCCTGCAATCACAAAACGAACTTGCCCCGTTGCGGTCCGTGGTGGAAAAAGAACTGTTGCATCACGATATTGTTCGCGAGATGAACACAGCCGGCCTACTCACCGGGCTTACATTTATTGGAGGTACCTGTTTACGCGCCTGCTATGGCTCTAATCGGCTCAGTGAGGACTTGGATTTCACCGGGGGGGCGGACTTTCAGCGTGAATCACTGGTGAACCTTGCATCACATCTGGTTGGCAAGTTACAGATCAAATATGGCTTGACGGTTGAAGTCTCTGAACCGGTAAGAGAAACCGGCAATGTGGATACCTGGAAAGTAAAAGTGGTAACACGGCCCGCGCAAAGGAGTCTTCCTGCGCAGCGAATCAACATTGATATCTGCGCGGTACCAAGCTATCAGAAGAAGCCGGTACTATTGCGCAACAATTACGGTTTGGATATGGGAACGAATGCCCTTATTCTTCAGGCACAAAGCCGCGAGGAGATATTTGCGGACAAAATAGTGGCCCTCGCTCTCCGGCCCAACCGGCTAAAAAACCGTGATCTATGGGATTGCGGTTGGCTGAAACAACAAAATGTTGAATTGCCGCTGGATTTGCTGCCCCTGAAAGTGGCCGACCGAAATTTTACAATAGAATTTTTCCTGCAACAATTGCAAAGTCGACAAAAACAAATTTTGAATAACGATCAATTGCAGCGAGACTTTATTACAGAGATGCGGCGTTTTTTGCCGGTAAAAGCGGTGAGGGAAACGGTTGAAAATCCGGCATTCTGGTCTTACCTGAAGGAACTTGTGGCATCGGAATGCGATGGTGTCATACAGTTTTTAAAAAGTGGCGCCCGCTCCCCGGCATTTAAAATGTAATCGTTTTTTTCGCGCTTCCCTGGCACATGAAGCAGATGGAGTGAAAGGGTGAAAAATCTTCTTTCATCCCCGATTTGGCGAATAGAAGGTTTTCTTTTGCAAAAACAAGCCAGTTTTTTAGCAATTCTAAACTTTCATTGTTTTTCATAAACTACCTTTCCCTCTTTAAAAATATGATTGAGGTAAAAGGGGTTTTGCGCTTTTAAATTCCATTCCACTTCTTGCGGTTTGCGCACTAGCAAATCTACAGCGAATCTACGTCCCCGCAATAAAGCGTCCACCTTCCTCCTGATGATTCGGCTGGATTCTCCGGCTTCTTTAATGATCAATAAATCAAGGTCGCTGTCGGGTCGGAAGTCGTTTCTGGCATGGGAGCCGAAGAGAATAATCTTTTCTGGCTCAATTTCACGGACGATTTTTTCGACTATATAGGCGATCAATTCGGGGGTTATCTTTTCAGTTTTTAATTTCAGATCTTTGACCATGGTGTATTTGCTTTGGGAGAAAGCTCTTTACTTCCCTTCTCAAACCAGAGAAAAGTGCAAGTGTCGAGGAGAAGCTTCATGTGCCTCCACCATTAAAAGCAGCAACGATATCATCCGGGAGGGGTTCAAAAAAAGCATCGTTAATTTGAAAGTCGGGATATTCTTTCCCCGCCAGGCCTATTGGCCGTTTTTTAGTTGGGAGTTTTGGAATCGATTTTATTTCAGCAATAGGTACATTCCGTTTGCATACGATTACGGTTTCTCCGTTACTGACTCTTTCCAGACAGCTTGAGAAATTAGTTTTTACTTCATTGATATTTAAATTTATCATAGTCTTATAGTAAGTCATGATGTTGGTCATGTCGATGACCTTTATTCAGCATCATTTGCAGGTCCTTGACTATTCCCTTTACCCGCAAACAATTACGTTAGCTTCCAATCAATTCCTTCAACTTTTCTTCCGGGTTTCTGGTGTTCATCAACGCCGTTCCTATCAGAAAATTGCTCACTCCTTGCCTTTCCATTTTCACAACGGCACCTTTTGTCTCCACTCCGCTCAAGCTAATTACTATTTTATCTTTTAGCTTCTCCCCATATTTCTTAATAAGCCTAGTGGTGGTATTTTCATCAATCGTCATGTTGACCAAGTTTCGGTTATTGATTCCAAATAGAGAAAAGGGAAGGTCTAAAACCTTTTCCACCGACTCTTCCGAGTGGACTTCCACCAGCGGTTCGATCCCCAGCTTTCTCCCGGCCTCTATCAAAGTCTCCAGGGTTTCTCGTGCCAGGTAGTCTGCAATGAGGAGAAAGGCATCAGCGCCATAGGCCCTGGCCTCATACACCTGATATGGATCGAAGAGGAAGTCTTTTCGCAGGATAGGAAGATTGACGGCCTGTCGGACTTGCCCCAAATGCCGAATATTGCCGCCGAAAGATTTTTCCTCCGTGAGAACGGAAATGGCCGAAGCGCCGCCTGACTGGTAGCATTTTGCGATTTCGTCAACGGAAGCTTTGTTGAGAAATCCCTCCTTCTTGCTTGGGGATTTGTATTTTATTTCGGCGATGATGGATGTTTTGTTTTTCGTAAAAGCAGATTTGAAGTTCCTGGTAGGCCCGGCTTGATCGATCTTCGCCTGCAACTCATGGAGTGGGTGCTTCGCTATAATGGAGGGTAGCTCTTTTTTATTGTGTTCGAAAATTTCCCGAAGAAGGTTGCGCACTATTTCAAAGCCTCAAGGAGTTCGTCCAAACCTTCACAAATAAAATCCGCCTCCGGGAATTCAATATTCTTATTGAGTTTATTGCGTACCATAACGCAGGGAATCCCGGCCGCCTTGCTGGCCCGCAACCCTTTTTCCGCGTCTTCCAAAACCACCAGGTCTTTGGGTTGTATGCCCAACCCCTCCGCTGCCAATAAAAAGATGTCGGGCTCTGGTTTTTCACGGGGAGCAGACTCTTTGCCCATGATAAGATCGAAGGTGTTTTGGAAATTGTTCAAACGAAGTATGGCTTGAAGGTCTTCATTCCGGGAGCCGGAGGCGATGGCCAGTTTATGTCCGAAAGATTTTGCCGAACGGATTAGTTTTTCCGCCAACGGGAAAAACTTGATCTCCCCGGATCGGCAAAACTCCGAATAGACCACGAATTTCTTTTTACGAATCTCCAAGGGGTCAAGACCCTTCAATCCGTATCGCTCAATCTCCCCTGGAGCACCTTTTCCTTTGGAGGTGAACTCTACCCAGTACTCATCCGGGTCGATGGTGTGTCCGTATTCCTCGAAGACTGTATTATAGGCTTTGTAGTGGAAAGGCTCCGAGTCTACCAGAAGACCGTCGAAGTCAAAGATAATCCCTTTTCGGGATTGGATCAGTTTTTTTAATTCAAGTTTTTTATCCATATTTTTTTTAGTAACGAGTAACAAGTGACGTTGTATTTGATTTTTCTTGTCACTCGTCACTTGTTACTTGTCACTTCCTTTTAGGTAGTTTGATTTTATCCTTATGCAGTTTATACTCCAAACTATCGATGAGGGCCTGCCAGCTTGCCTCGATGATATTGGGGGAAACGCCCACGGTGCCCCATTTGCTGTCCTCGTCCCCTGATTCAATGAGAACCCTGGGGCTGGCCCCCGTCCCGCTCTTTTCGTCCAGGATGCGGACCTTGTAATCGTAGAGTTTGACATCCTCCAGAGAGGGATAAAACTTGATGAGGGCCTTGCGGATGGCATGGTCCAGGGCATCCACTGGGCCGTTTCCCTCTGAGGCGGTCACTTCGTACTGTCCACCCACGTGCAGCTTCACGGTGGCCTCGGAAATAGGTTCCTCATCTTCCTTCCGTTTTTCCACAATGACCCGAAAGCCCTCCAGATCGAAATAGTTCTTCTTCTTTTTCTGGGCCTTTTTGATGAGGAGTTCAAAGGAAGCGTCGGCCCCCTCAAATTGGTAGCCCTTATTTTCCAGGTCCTTCAGCGAAGCCAGAATATTCTTCACTACGGGATCGGAAGAGTCCAGATCGATTCCATATTCCGATGCCTTGCGCAGGATATTGCTTCTGCCGGACTGGTCGGAAATCAAGATCCTTTGCCGATTTCCCACCAGATCGGGGCTAATGTGTTCGTAGGTTTCCGGTCTCTTGGTCACCGCGCTCACATGGACGCCGCCCTTATGGGCGAAGGCGCTGTTACCCACGAATGGCTGATGGGTGTTGTGCCTGAAGTTGGCCAGTTCGTTTACAAAGCGGGAAATGGCGGACAACTTTGCAAGTTTCTTTTGAGGGATACAGTCCAACTGCAGCTTGAGGCGGATATTTGGAATGACGGAGCATAGGTTGGCGTTACCGCAACGTTCTCCAAAACCGTTGATGGTTCCGTGCACCATATTGATTCCCAAACCAACTGCCACCAGGGAGTTGGCCACGGCTAATTCGCAGTCGTTATGGGTGTGAATGCCCAGGGGAGCAGTTATATGCTGCTGAACTTCTGTTATAATTTCTCCCACTTCATTAGGCAGCGTTCCCCCGTTGGTATCGCACAGGACGATCCAATGAGCCCCGGCTTCTTGAGCTGTTTGCAGGGCTTTAAGTGCGTATTTGGGATTGTTTTTATATCCGTCGAAAAAGTGTTCCGCGTCGAAAATAACCTCTTCAAATTTGGGCTTTAAGTATTGAAGTGTGTTGTGAATGAGCTCCAGGTTCGTTTCAAGCTTTATTCCTAAGGCGGCCTTCACATGAAGGTCCCATGTCTTCCCGAATATGGTGGCCGCCGTGGCGCCGGAATCCACAATACACTTCAACAGAGGGTCGTTGCCCGGCTTTTTTTTGGGATTATGGGTAGAGCCGAAGGCGACAATTTTGGAAGACTTGAAGGACTCTTTCCGAATTAATCGAAAGAAGTCATTGTCCCGGGGATTCGCTCCGGGCCATCCTCCTTCTATGTAGTGGACGCCCAGGCCATCCAGCTTTTGGGCGATCCTCACCTTATCCTCCACCGAAAAGGCAATGTCTTCGGCCTGGCATCCGTCACGAAGCGTGGTATCGTAAATCTTTATTTTTCTCATGTTAAATAAAACCCGTTATTTGTTAAATTCATCTGAAGAAGCATTATAGAATAAACTGGATTTAATGATTTTACAATATTCACACTTGATCCCCAAATGCACTTTTGAGAATTTATCTCTCACAATTTTAAAAAGTCTTTAAAATCAATCTTGCATACCGGATTATTGATCATTGTCTTGAATTAGTCTTGATCAATACTCACGGAAATTATTACCGTGATTTAAAGGCGTACATGAAGCGTAGTTAAAGGCAAGGGGCAGAAGGCGGAGAACGAAGGGCAGGGGAAAAAGCAGGAGCCAGAATTCAGGAGTCAGAAGCCGGGAGGAAGCCGGGAGGAAGGCGGAAGGACATTGGCGGGAGGCTAAACGTCTGGTGGAGGACAGAAAGCGTAGGGTAAAAGACAGTAAGAAGTGAGGCAGTATGCAGAATGATGATGGATGAGGGACGAAGGAAGCAAGGAAAAAAAACAAAAATGACTTTTGTTAGCCAACCATGGCTGAATCGAAGGAAATGATATGCTTGGAGAGGTGGAGATTTAGGGGGGAGATGCCGAGGGCCAGGCCCACCATCTGGGGGAGGTGAAAGACGGGAACGTTTAGTTTCTTACCTACGAAACTTGCCGCTTCCGGCTGGTAGGGATCGAGGTTCAAATGACATAGAGGACAGGGGGTAACCATGCAGTTGGCGCCGTTTTCCTTGGCGGCGCTGATGTGGTTCCCCGCCATGGTTAGGGAGTTTTCCTTGTTCATCATCACGATGGGAAATCCGCAGCATTTTAACCTGCCCGGATATTTCACCGGCTCTCCGCCCAGGGCGGTAACCAGGCTTTCAATCTCTTCCGGGTTGTCGGGATCGCCCAGGCCGGATAGTTCCGAGGGTCGCAAAGCGTAACAGCCGTAAAAGGCCCCGATTCGGAATCCTTCCAAAGGCTTCACCACCATGGACTTCAGCTTATCCAGACCCACATCTTCCAGCAGCACGTTGAGGAGATGCCTCACCTTCACCTTTTGCTGGTATTGGAGTCCGCCGCTTTCGCCCAAGACCTTGTTTGCCTTTTTTAGCTTATTAGAATCGTTCTGAAGCTCCTTTTGCGCCTTCTTCATCACTCCCTGGCAGGTGCCGCAGACATTAAGGATGTCCAGGCCCATCTTCTCCGCGATGGCGAAGGTGCGGGCGTTTAGAGAATCGGACAAGGCGGGATTTTGCTCGGTGATCACCCCGGCTCCGCAACAAGAGGCGTCGCGCAAAGGTACCAGCTCTATCCCCAGCTTTTCCGTCAGGGCAAGGGTGGAGGCATAAAGCTCTCTTGCCGCTCCCTGTGCCACGCATCCCGGATAAAAGGCAAACTTCATCTATTTGGGCTCCTCGAAATCTTTGAATATTTTTTTCACTTCCGGCATCTTCTCAATGGAGTGATGGATGATGGGTGGATTTTTCCCCTTCAACACCATACGAATTCCCACCGGAGTGATTTCCATGAGGCCAGGAAGATTAAACATTCCCACGGACTTCACGGGCAGTTCGTTTTCATTGAGCCTGCCGCTCTTGCCGATGGATTCCACAAAGGCTTTGGCGTGGCGGGCGCCGTTGTTGTCCAAATGCCCGGTGTTCAAGGCCACTTCCCGCATCTCCGTGATCCTTGCCAAAGGTTTCGCGTCCGTGGGGCACCTTTCGCTGCATTCGCCGCAATGGGTGCAATCCCAAATTCCCGTTCCTTTGCTAAGCTCCGTCATTCGCTCCTTCTGCTTCTTGTCCCGGGTGTCGCATACAAAACGCTGGGCCTTGGCCAGGGCGTTGGGACCCAGGTATTTTTTGTCCACTTCGGTGGTGCTGCAATCGGAATAACAAGCAGCGCACATGATGCAGGTGGAGGCGGCGTCTATCTTGTGGAAATCTTCCGGGCTTTGGAGCCGTTCTTCGTCGGGCGATACCGGATCGGAATTGATGAGCCAGGGCGTAATCTTTTCCACCTTTTCCCAGAAGGGTTCCAGGTCCACCACCAGGTCTTTGATCACCTTCATATTTCCCAGGGGTTCCAGGACCACAGTATTATTTTTGACCACATCGGCAGCCTGGGTTTTGCAGGTGAGCCTGGCGTGGCCGTTCACCTTCATGGCGCAGGAACCGCAGATGGCGCTTCGGCAGGACATGCGGTAAGAAAGTGTGCCGTCCAGGGTCCACTTGATGAGGTTGACGCAGTCCAGCAAGGTAGCTCCCTGGGGGACCTCCAGTTCAAACTCCTGGAACCGAGCTTCCTCGTCCGTTTGCGGATCGTATCGTTTAACTTTAAATGTGGTTTTCATATCTTAAGTCTCGTGACGAGTGACAAGTAACGAGTGACAAGAAAAATCCAGAGCAATTCGTAACCCGTAACCCACAACTCGTCACTTGTTACTCGTTACTTGTCACTCCTCTGCTAATACTTTCTCTCTTCCGGCTGATGCTTCGTGATTACCACCGGCTTATATTTCAAGTCAATGCCATCTTTTGTTTGGTAAGCCAGAGTATGCTTGAGCCAGTTATCGTCGTCCCGTTTGGGGTAGTCTTTCCTGGCGTGCCCTCCACGGCTCTCGGTGCGTGCCAAGGCTCCGGTGACGATGATCTCGGAGAAATCCAGCATGTTCTTCAACTCCATAGCCTCCGTGATTTCCGTATTGAAGTTCTTGCTTTGATCGGTGATCTTCCCTTTGAGGAAGCGGCCTTGTAGTTCCTTGACCTTTTTCAGGCACTCCTCCAGACTTTCTTTTTCACGGAAGACGCCGCATCGGTCCGTCATGTTATCCTTCAGTTCGTTTCGAATGTCGTTTATGGACTCCGTACCCGGCGTGTCAACAAGATCGGCTAAAGCCTTTTCCGCTTTGCGAATCTCGTCACTCTCATTCACGGAAAGAAAACTGGTGCTTTTGGTGGATTCCAAAGCCGCTTTGCCGGTCCTTTTTCCGAAGACCAGGGCTTCCAGCAGAGAATTGGTGCCCAGCCTGTTGCCTCCATGAACGGAGACGCAGGCGCACTCTCCGGCGGCCATGAAGCCCATTGCCTTGGTCTTTTTGTCGTCTGTAATTACGTAGCCGTCGCTGTCCGTTGGGATGCCTCCCATGGAGTAATGGGCCGTGGGTTGAACGAGAATGGGCACGTCGATCATGTCCATTCCGATGAAGTCGATTCCCAGTTGCCTTACTTGCGGCAAAAGTTCCAGAATCATTTCTCTGCCCAGGTGTCGCATGTCGAGATGCATAGCCTTGCCGCCGGGTCCTACCCCGCGGCCTTCATCGATCTCGGTTTGCTCGGAGCGGGAAACGATGTCCCTGGGGGCCAGCTCCATTTTACCTGGCGCGTATTTTTCCATAAAGCGTTCGCCCTTGCTGTTCAGCAGGTATCCACCTTCCCCCCTGGCGGCTTCGGAAACAAGGATGCCTTGCTCAAAAAGTCCGGTGGGGTGGTACTGAACAAACTCCATATCTTC
>JAJDAS010000043.1 GCA_029261755.1 Nitrospinia bacterium | reverse complement strand
AGATATGGGACGCGCAAACCGGGAAATGCCTCAAAACACTTGAAGGGCATTCCGGTTATGTACTTTCCTGCGCCGTAAGTCCCGACAACCAACGGATTATTTCCGCTTCAGATGACAGTATGCTCAAAATATGGGACGTAGAAACAGGTGAATGCCTTAAGACTCTGGAAGGGTATTCCGATTTAGTACTTTCCTGTGCCGTAAGTCCCGACAACGGTTGGATTGTCTCCTCTTCGTTCGATAAGACCCTCAGAAAATGGGACACGGAAACCGGAAAATGCCTCAAGATTCTGGAAGGACATTCCGGTTCAGCGTATTCCTGCGCCGTAAGCCCGGACAACCGATGGATTGTCTCAGCTTCAGAGGACAATACACTCAGGATCTGGGACGCGGAAACCGGAAAATGCCTCAAGACACTTGAAGGGCATTCCAGGTTAGTATTTGCTTGCGCCATCATCTCTGACAACGGTCAGATAGTCTCCGCTTCATGTGACAATAGCCTCAGGGTCTGGGACGCGGAAACAGGTGAATGCCTTAAAACCCTTGAAGGGCATTCCGATTTCGTACTTTCCTGTGCCGTAAGTCCCGATAACGATTGGATTGTCTCCTCTTCATTCGATAAGACCCTCAGGATATGGGACGCGCTATCCGGCAAATGCCTCAAAGACCTTAAAGGGCATTCCGATTCGGTGAATTTCTGCGCTGTAAGTCCCGACAGCCGGAGGATTGTCTCTGCTTCAGATGATAAGACCCTCAAGGTCTGGGACACAGAATCAGGGAAATGCCTCAAAACACTGAAAGGCCATTTCACCAGGGTACTTTCCTGCGGCATAAGCCCCGACAACTGTCGTATTATCTCCGCTTCTGACGACAATACCCTCAGGATCTGGGATGCGGAGACAGGAAAATGTCTCAAGACCCTTGAAGGGCATTCCGATTCGGTGAATTCCTGTGCCGTAAGTCCAGACAACAGTCGGATTATCTCCGCTTCAGACGACAAGACCCTCAAGGTCTGGGACATGGAAACCGGGGAATGCCTCAAGACCTTCATTCATCTACCGGAAGGGGAAACGGCGGCATGGGACGGCCAAGGCAAAAAACTTCTTTCCTCCTCCCCCAACGCATGGAGATGGATCGGCCTCAGTTCCGGTATGAAGCGTTATCCTATAGAGGCGGCAGGGCAAGGGCGTGGAGTAATGGAGTAATGGAGTGATGGAGTGATGGAGTGGGGGGAAACCGGAGTGAGGGGAAACCGGAGTGTTGGAGTGATGGAGTAATGGAAGGACGAAAAAGACCGAGGGGCGAGGGACGAGGGACGAAAAGATCAAGGAAGGATGGAAGGGCGAAGAGACCGAGGGGCGAAAAAGATGGAAAGATAGGAAGATGAATGGTGGAATGGGAAATGGTGGATGGGAAATGGCGGAGCGGCGAAATTCAACTTGTGCCGAAACAGGAAAAGATTTAACGCCCAACGCCCAACGTCCAACACTGAACATCGAAGAAGGAAGAATTTTAAAAAACCTATCACCAATCTAAAATCTAACCAAAGATATTTGAAATTTTAAAAAACTTTTTAACCGCGAATGGCCGCGAATTAACGCGAATAAAACCATAGAACCAAGATAGATTGTTTTTTTTGGTTTTTCTTTATTCGCGTTAATTCGCGTTCATTCGCGGTTAAGAGTCATTGATTTTAAAGGTTTTTTAATTGTGAGAGATGGGTTCTCTGAATCACCATGTAAGGATCTAAATCTAAAATTTATGTTTTAATATCTCCTTCCCTATCACCCTGCTCAACTCACCAAAAACTTTGCTCATAGCTGTAACGGTGTGGTCGTATTCTAAATCCGGCTCGGTGGTGACTGTCCGAATATGCAGATTGGTCATCCGGGTTGCCAGAGGTTTTTGGTCCTTGCCTCGCGTCAGCCGCCACTGGGCGGAGAGCCGTACCTTTCCATCAGAAATTCTTTCAAACTGCATCACCTCCAACTCAATACGAAAATCGGGAGGAGCCGGAGGCCGATGCGGAGAGATGGCGATATGGGGAGTGGCAAGCAGTTGAGAAAAGTTTTTGGCGAGAACCCGCATCATATTCTTCCGTAAATTTCCTCCCCACTGATGGAATTCCGCCAGCTCCAGCCTGTTCCCGCTGCTTCGTGTGACGATCTGCGGCCTTTCCAGGTATTGGGGAAGTCGAAGCGAGGAGACCTCCACGGACAAAGAGCCTTTTTGGCCAGGTTGTGTTTCAAGCCTGGAGTCGGCATCCAGTGGGTTCAGGACGTAGAATCTCGTATCCGGGGTATCCGTGGTGAAACAACCGGATAAGAAGGTCCCCGCCAGTAAAAGGAACAAAGCCAGCCGGGTTTGGGAAAAAGGTAAGGTCATTTTTTTTCTCCTGGAGGATTTTTTCCGAAGATGACGGCTTTGGGATTACGCTCCAACAGATCCACAAGGGTGCGTATGGAGCGAGCCGTCTCAGCCAACTCTTCGGTCATCTGGTTGAATCGGAACTGAAATGGGGAATCGGATTTGAGCACCCCGTTTAACATCCCCATGGTAACTTGAGCTTTTTCCAAAGTCTTGTTTCCCACGGCAATGGCCTTTTCCACGTTCACCATCATAGGTTCGGCATGTTGATCAAATTTATGTAAAATCTTTTGGAATTCCTCCAAAGAGCCCTTTAAACCAAATATGGCCTCATGTATTTCCGGCGCGTTAAGAAGTTTGTTTGCCCCTTCCAATGCTCCTCTCAATTGCTGTGAATTGGCCAATTGGTTGATCCCTTCCAGCGCTCCTGTAATTTCCGTTGCGATTTTGTTTAAGTCGAGTTGTTCCACTTTGTTGAGAATGCCTTTGACGGATGAGGCCATTTGATCCAAACTGCCTTGCATGGTGGGCAGTTCCGGGTATGGTAACTCACCGCCCACTAGCCGGATGGGGGCATCGGGATGCATATCCAGATCCACGTAGAGTTGCCCGGTAAGCAGGCTGCCCGTTCGTAACTGGGCTCGCAATCCATGTTCCACCAACTTTTTCAAAGTCTGGTACGGCGACGCCACCTCTTCTTCGCTTCTTTCAATGACCCTTTCCGGTTCCAGCTCAATGAGGATGGGAATGCGGAAACTTGCGTCACTGTTGTTGAATTCCAACCGCATGTCCACCACCGCTCCGATCTTGATTCCCTTGAATTCCACCGGAGCGCCGATGTTCAGGCCCCGAACGGACCCCTCAAAGAAGAGGATGAAGGTAATCTTTCTGGTAAAGGATTGCTCATGGATGCTCTGATAATCGTTATAAAGGGTGAAGACAAGCCCTTCCACATCTTCCTTGACCCGCTCCAGGCTGTCGGGTGTTTCGAAGGCGATGCCGCCGAAGAGGAGAGACTGGATGGACTCTGTGCGCACACTGATGCCTTCGGAAGCAACGGAAACATCCACCCCGCTCACGTTCCAGAAACGGGTATTGCTTTGGACAAGCTCATCAAACGGGGTCTTGATGAAGCCGTGGATGAAAACGCTCTTCCGGTCATTGCCCAGTTCGTACCCAAGGACCTCTCCTGCCAGGATTCCCTGGTAGTAGATGGGGGAACCGGTGTCGATGGAACCTAACTTCTTGGCCAAAAGCACAATCTTCTTTCCCGCCACGTCGGCCTTCACCACTGGCGGTTCATCCAGTCCCACGAATTCCATTCTGGGAGATCCCAGGCCAGGCTCAATTTCTATATAAGATCCCGAAACCAGGGTGCTCAGACCGGAGGCCCCGCGCAGGCTAAGGCGTGGCTTAACCACCCAGAAGTTGGTGTCCCTCCGCAGGAAGGACTTTGCCTCCTTGGCGATGGTGGCTTTCAGGATGATGCTAGAGAAATCGCTGCTGAAAAGCACCGAATCCACCACTCCTATCTCCACTTCCTTGTATTTGATCTTGGTTTTACCCACTTCAATCCCTTCTGCGGTCTTGAAGGTGATAATAACCTGGGGTCCCTTCTCCGAGATGGTCTTTACCACAAGCCAGCCGCCGATAATGGCGGTGACCAGGGGAATCAGCCACACCATGGAAGGTCCCGACCTCTTTTTGATGGTGGGAGGCGGAGGAGATGTTTCGTTGGATTCGGAAGAAATATCGGTCATCTTAGGCTTTCAGTATAATCAAAAAAAAATAAAAGATTTAACATCGAACATTTAACATCGAACGTTGAACGTCGAAAAAGGTAGGTTTTTTTTAAAGATTTCTACCTTCTTCGATGTTCGATGTTGGACGTTCGATGTTCAACGTTAAAAAGGGTTTTAAGTGGCGCAGCCCTGTGGAGCCATAATGCAGCATTTCAGCTCACTTTAGTTTTAGTCACTTTTCTTCTTATCCCAAATAAGTCTAGGATCGAAACTATGGGCGGCGAGCATGGTTATCACCACCACTCCGCCGAAGAATGTGGCGCCGATGCCAGGCTTTATGGTGGACAAGGACCCTAAGTTCACCAATGCCACCAGTATGGCAACCACGTAAATATCAACCATGGACCATGCCCCCACGGCTTCGGTAACGCGGTAGAGGAGGGTCCGGTCGCGGGAACGCCAGGTGGACTTTTTCTTAATTGTAATCAAGAGAAAGGACAACACCACCAGTTTCATAAGTGGAACCACGACGCTTGCGAAAAAAATAATCATGGCAAGCCCCCACATTCCGGCTTCAATCAGGTGAATAACACCGCTCATGATGGTATTGGGGTCTCCTCGCCCAAATTGGATGATGGTCATCACCGGGTAAACGTTGGCCGGAATAAAAAGAATAGAGGAGGTAAAGATCAGCGCCCAGGTCCGCGTAAAACTATTGGTCTTGCGGCTGTGGAGGGGGTTTTCGCAACGGGGGCAATGCCCATGGCCTTGTCCGTGAAGGCTTGCCTTGGGAACCAGCAGAGCGCAGGTATGGCATGCGATGAGATTCTGTTCCGAAGCCGTGGTACCGGAGCCGGTCCCTGTTGGTTTGTAGTTCATATGCGGCCAGACCACGGAAGCATCCAGGTTGGCATTGGCTGCCGCCGATACCACCAGAAGCCCCGCAAAGGAAAACAGGGAAATACCAGGGATAATGGTGGCAAGGTCGATGAGTTTAACAAAGGAGATCAGGACTCCAAGCATGAAAACACCGAGAAGGCTCCAGGGCGCCAATGCGTGGACCCAACGATAGACCGGCCCAACCCTTGATGGCCGGTGTCCGAATTTTAGAGGAAGAAGGATGTAAAGCATTCCGGTAATTGTTAGCAATGGGAAAAGAAAACTTGTAAAAAAAACCAGCAGGCCCAACTCGCCCATACCATGGCGGTAAAGCGCCAGAGCCCCGGACATCAAAACGTTCTCCTCCACGCGGCCACTGAGCTTAAGTGAGAGGAACGGGAAGACGTTGGCCATGATGAAGAGCATGAGTGCCGCCAGGTTCAGGGCCAGAGCCCTCTCAAGACTATTGGGGATATTCCGATAGAGAACCGCCCCGCACCGGACGCAAATAGCCTTCCCCCCTGCCGGAATGGATTGGATAGCGTGCAAAAAGTCGCACTCGTGGCAGGCGATCAATCCCCCTTCACCAAGGTCTGACTGACTGGGATCTTTCATATTTTCTTTGTAAATATTTATTTTTTCCGTAATCGTTCAGGAGCGTTTTTAGGGCATGAAGGGCCGAGAGTCTATAGCCGGGGGCATTGCCCATAAGCGCTAAGTTAATGGGAAGCTTGGCTGTTTGGATTGAAAAAATGCTCAAAAAATTTGCATTTATAATTTACAATCTCCAGTTTCCAATTAAGATAGCGCTTATGGGTTGCCTTACCCCCCCCCCCGGCTATACGCTTTCGACCCTCCTGACCTGTAATCGGCAAACATGTCTTTTGGCGCCCCTGTTAGGAAGAATGAAAGTAGGCGCATTTGTTTACTATCGTGGTCCTCTATTGCCCTCTCTTTACACAAATTCAATGACTGCGGCAGGTCCTCGGAAGGCTGCATGCGGATGGATTTTCACCCTATCCAAGATAAACCTGATAGTGCATGATGAGCATTACAAAAAATATGAAAGTGAATTTAATCATCTCCCCCTCCGTTTTTTATGGAAAAAGTGGCGTTATTTTGACTCTTTAACTACTCTTAGCAATCTTTATTCCAAAATTGTTGCGGGGTGGGCAGGGGAGGGTGCAAAAGAGCGGAGTGAGGATGTTGAACTTGGCAACCCCCTGAAATAGGCATGGGGGTGGCGGAAAATGAACCGTGCGGAATTTCCGGGAAAAAGGCTAGTGGATTCCTGGAGCAGTTGGAAGAATAATGGCGTCCTCCGGAATAGGTTTTATCTGGATGGTGGCCAATATTTCGGGGGCGGTTGGTGACGGTGGGGTATTCATATCATTTTCACTGCTAATAGTCGGGCAAATGACTGCTCTGTTGCTTGGGGATACCTAAATATTTCATATTATAAACCACTTGTTTCGGATTTGGTACCCGTACGCGAATATTTTGCCGTTCACGGTTTTTTTTACGGTTTTTTAGGATCATCAAAGGAAAAGTGATTTGAAAACGATGGGCTAAAACGTATAATGAGAGAAGTTAATATACCGAAATATTTCCGTATAATACCAAAATTCCGTTATTTACAGAATCGCTGTAGCAACAAGTTGGACCACAGCGAAATTCCAACCGCCACATGGGATTCAGGATATCAAAATAGTGCACTATGGAATATGACTTACAAAACAAAAGAGATGAGGAATGGCTCGTTCGAGAAGAGCAAAGCATTTATGAACACAGGAAGGACGGAAAGCTTGCACGGAAGCGCAAGCGTTTTAGAGTAATAGACGCTTTTGCCGGAGCTGGAGGCATGACGTTAGGTTTTTCTAAAAAGTTTGGTCATGCATTCAATTCGGTGTGGGCGAATGATGTCAATGACTACTGCGTTGCTACATACAATAGCAATTTCGGTGAGCATTGCATTCAAGGTGACATTGTAGACATTCTAAGTAACCCGACTATAAATATCCCAGAGGCGGATGTTGTAATCGGAGGGCCTCCATGCCAGGGATTCAGCCTTTTGAACAAGAATCGAGAAGGCGATACGCGCAAACAACTTTGGCGGCCTTATTTTGAAATCATTGAACGCTCTAAGGCGCAAGTTTTTGTGATGGAAAACGTCCCTCAACTGCTTGGGTCCTTTGAACATGGAGAAATAATGGGAACTGCCGAAGCAATGGGCTTCAAATTGTGGGCTGAAGTACTATGCGCGGCCGATTACGGTGTTGCTCAGACAAGGCGACGAGCGTTTATCCTTGGATGCAAATTCCTCGACCCCAAATCATTATTTCCTCCACGAAAATCACACTTTGATCCAAAGAAGGGCGCCGCTCAGACGTCGTTTCTTCCGGCCGACAAGAATGGCTATTTACCCGGAGCCACAAGATGGCGCACTGTTCACAATGCAATTTCGGATCTACCACCCCCAGTCGGCACGGAAATAAGGGACGAAGAGCCTCCTCTAAACTTGCAGTTTGGACGCTCCCCCACTCCGAAAAGTTTGGCCAGATACAAAGCCATCCCGAAAGAAGGGATGAACCGTTTTGATTTACAGGAGCGAGCTCCCGAAATTACCCCAGGATGCTGGATTCGTAAAAAAAAGGGAGGGACCGATCTCTTCGGGCGTTTGTGGTGGAATCGCCCGTCATTCACGATTCGCACAGAATTTTTCAAGCCGGAGAAAGGACGTTATTTACACCCTAAACAGCATCGGCCAATTACGCATCGTGAAGCTGCGCGCTTGCAATCCTTCCCGGATGACTTTCTTTTTAAAGGTACAAAAATCGAGATTGCCAAGCAGATTGGCAATGCAGTTCCACCGGAGTTGGCGGCACGTGTTGCAGATGTAGTTTATATGATGTTGAAAAAGAACGACAACGCTTGAAATGACCGATGTATTCTCAAAAGAAAAACGAAGCTGGATCATGAGTCGCGTCAAGGGACACGACACCAAGCCGGAAATGCTGGTCAGATCATTCATTCATCGCATGGGGTTCCGGTTTCGGATTCACAGACGGGATTTGCCTGGTAAGCCGGATATCGTGTTACCGCGTCATAGAAAGGTGATATTCGTCAATGGGTGTTTTTGGCACGGACATAAGAACTGTCTGCGGTCAAAACGGCCCTCAACTAACCAAAGCTTCTGGAATAAAAAGCTCGATAGAAACTTAGAACGGGACAAACGATATTGCCAGGAGTTGAGACAAATGGGTTGGACGGTACTCGTAGTTTGGGAATGTGAAATGAAAAAGCCTAAGAAATTTTTGAGGAAGTTGGAAAGGTTATTACATGGCGAGTAAAAAGAAAAAGCGGGGGCAAAACGATACTGAAGCACTTCGCCGAAAAGTCGAAGAACTAGTTCGGAACTTCGAAACTGAGCTTCAAACGGGGGAACTTCGCCCAAAGGTGCTTGCGCTTGTTCCAATCTTTCATGGCTTACGAGATCTGGGCAAAGCGTTAATTCCATCTGAGTATGCAACGGCCGCCAGAGATCGCATTCTATTTTACTTTCGCAAGTATCCCCGAACTATTATTAATGGTGACGAGTTGCTGGTTGTCTCCGGGATTCAAGAATATGCACGGCGCGTGCGTGAGCTGCGCGTACAGTTCGGCTGGCCGATAGCCAGTGGTGTAACTATCAAAGAGATGCGCGAAGATGAAAACGGAGAGATTCCGAAGGAGCTCAGTGCCATGAGACCGAACGAATACTTGTTGCTCAATGAAACGCAGGATCGTGATGCGGCACACCGCTGGAATATTGCTAATACGATACGTAAGGAAAGCGGTTCTATCCGTGACAAGCTTCTTAAATTTCTACGGACGAATATTGGGCAGGGAGTCACAAACGAAGAGCTGCGTTATGTCGCCGGGGACAAGACGGAATGGGCAAGACGAGTGCGCGAACTACGAACGGAATTCGGTTGGCCGATTGTAACGAAAACTACCGGACGTCCAGACTTGGGCGTCGGGGTTTATGTTCTTCAAGCTGAACGGCAAAGCCCGGAGCATGATAGGCATATTCCAGACGACTTGCGTAGCGAGGTATTGCGCCGCGACGGATACATTTGCAAAAAATGCGGTTGGTCGCATGCCGAATGGAACCCTTCAGATCCCAGGCACTTAGAACTGCACCATATCAAGCATCACGCAAAGGGCGGGGAAAATGTGAGAGAAAACCTAAAAACTCTTTGCACTGTTTGTCATGATAATTTACACAGAAAAGAAAGATGAGGTTGTTAACAAGAAAAACAACTTGACCAAAACAGCAGTCAATTTAAATTACATTAGGGATTTTTGGCTATTCAAATCTTTTATTTATTTCCACCGTAAATCCTAAGAAAAAAACTAAGCGACTTTTCGCCCCCCTAAACCGTTTCCACCCTTTCCAGGTAAATAGAAAGTTCGTCTATCTTTTGCCTCATGAGTTCTTGATTTTTTTCTATAGCTGCACTTTCAAGATCCAACCCAATTTCTGAAATTGCCTGGAACCCATAAGAGCCTCCCGTGCCCATCAGTTTGTGACCGATAAGCTCTATGGTCTCATTATCCTGATTCTCAAAGGCCTTATTAAGGGTTTGAAGGTTTTTTGTGAGACTTGCCATGAAAAAGGGAATCAATTCTTTAACTTCAGGGGAGATATGCACTATAAATTTAGTCTCCTTGCCCGATCCATCTGACTTTTTAGAAACGTTGAAATGTTCTTGAATGGATTCTATCAACGTTGACTTTTTAACCGGTTTGGTAATGTGGCCGTTGCATCCCGCTTCAATACTTTTCCTGAGTTCCTTGGCAAGGGCGTATGCGGTTAAAGCGATGATAGGGGTTTCCTTCACCCCCATATTTTTTTCCCACTTCCTGATTTCCCGCGTGGCCGTGTAGCCGTCCATGACCGGCATTTGCATGTCCATAAGGACCAAATCGTATTTGCCGGTTTTAAATTTCTCTAGCCCTATGGCGCCGTTTTCAGCCATATCCAGGCTCCATGGAAGCTTTTTTAAAAAAGCCGTCATTACTATCTGATTTTCTTCCGTGTCTTCCACAAGCAGGATATTCATAGGCTGCAGAGCACTTGAAACCGTTGTCTCTTCCACGGCTTTTTCCACCACAACCTCTTTGGGTTTTGCCATGACGTCCATAATGGCGTTCAGCAGGGAACTCCGCTTGATGGGTTTGATCATGTACCCGGATATTCCGAATTTTTTGCACTTGGCGATATCGCCGCTTCGGTTTTCGGAAGTTAACATCATGATAGACAGTCCATTCAATCCGACAGTCTCCTTTAACCGTTGCGCCACTTCAAATCCGTCCATGCCCGGCATCCTGCAATCCAATAAAATAAGGTCGAAAGGGTCATTGGCCTCCACGGCCTTAGTGATTTCCTTAAAAGCGTTTTCTCCATTCTCCGCTTCCACCACAGAAGAGCCCCATCCTTTGAGAAATTCTTTCAGAATTAAACGATTGGTGGTTGTGTCGTCCACAACAAGGACTTTTTTATTTGTTAATTTAATTTTCGGAGCAGGCAGTGACTGAGTTTCATCCCCTATTCCGGGAAGCAGGCGCACGGTGAAGTGAAAAGCGCTCCCATTGCCTAACTTGCTATCGATCCAAATCCTCCCTTGCATTAATTCCACCAAACGTTTGGATATGGAAAGCCCCAATCCCGTTCCCCCGAATTTTCTAGTGGTGGATGAATCGGCCTGGCTAAAGCTTTCGAATATGGCTTCAAATTTGTTTTCGGGGATGCCTATTCCCGTGTCAATTACGGAAAATAAAAGCTCCAGTCCTTTACCTTCTCCGAAAGGTTGGGGCGCCTTTTGGATTCTCACTACCACCTCTCCGGTTTCGGTAAACTTGATGGCGTTGCCTATTAAATTGATTAGGACCTGGTTTAAGCGCACCTGGTCTCCCATCACGAACTCAGGCGTTTCCGGCGAAATTTGAAAGGCGATCTCAAGGTTCTTTTTATGGGCTCGGACGGCCATAATTTCGCAATTTTTCTCAATGGTTTCCCAAAGGTTAAAGTTGATGGATTCCAGTTCAATATGGCCTGCCTCGATTTTTGACAAATCGAGAATATCGTTGATCAAAGAAAGGAGGGTGCTTCCTGCCGATCTTAAAAGCTGGACGTACTCCTTTTGATCGGACGTCAAAGGGGTTTCCTCCATTAACTCGCCCATGCCCAGAATCGCGTTAAGGGGGGTGCGAATTTCGTGGCTCATGATGGAGAGAAACTCGCTCTTGGCCTTGGTGGCTTCCTCCGCTTTTTCCTTTGCGGCGAACATTTCCTCATTGGCGGTACTCAATTCGGCTGTGCGCTCGGCCACTTCTTCTTCCAGGTGACCCCGGTGGCGAATAAGCTCTCCGTCCCTTATTTGAATTTGCGCCAACATTTCATTAAAAGTATTCACCAGCCGCCCAAGCTCGTCTTCTCCCTGTTTTTTCGCCCGGATTGAATAATCCTTTTTCTCGGATACCGTTTTCGCGGTTTGAACCAAGCTTAAGACTGGTCCGGAAATCAGCTTTTGAAGTCGGGAAGAAAGGAAAAAGGCCACAAGCAAGGATATCCCCATAACCGCAGCCACAATAAGCGTGTTCTGTTTTAAAATTTCGTCCAGCTCAACAAGGTCGGCTTTGATATAAACGGTTCCGATTCTTTCTTTATCCAGAATTATGGGTTGAAAAAGCACCAGACTGTCTTTGAGAAAGCGATGCCCTGTCTCCCCCGGCTCAAAAGGAATATCGCTCGTTTTCACATTCCCACGAAAATAACAAGTGAAAACTTTTCCGTCATTGGTATAAAGGCAGGCGGAAACGATGGATTTTTTCAAGTGCAAAGCGGAAAGGGTCTCCTGGGCTGAGTCCTGGTCGTCGAAAGCAATGGTCGCTGTGGTTCTGTCCGCTATAATTTCCGTCAGGGAGGAAAGATCCTGGGCCATCCTTTTCTTGTGCAGTACTTGGTCATAGGCCAAAAAAATAGCGCACGCAGTGAGCACCGCCATGGAACTCACTAACAAAATAATTATCCGTAATTTGCTTTTAATGGAATAGTCTCTAACGGGTCTCATAATCCTATCTGTAAAAGGGAAAGTTCACTTTCATTTCTTAATACCTTTGGCCAACTCCAGAAGTTTAGAGCTAACCTTAAAGCCGGCTTCCTTCGCGGCTACCATATTAATAAGAAAACGGACCTTGCTTTTGTCTATCACGAACTGAATAATTCCGCCCGCTTCCAGGAAGCCATCCATGTCAGAGATGGTTAAAACGTCGTGATCTTTTAAATCTTCCAAAATTTTCGCTACGCTGCTTTTTTCCGAATCGCTTATAAAAAGGCAATCACAATCCTTGGCGTTTTCAATTTTAACAGGCGCTTTATTTTCCACCGTCCTGCCTCTTATGGTCTTTCCTTTAATAACATTTAAGTTAGAGCCAAAGGGATCGTCGCCCAGTACGCAAACGGACAAATTTTTCTCGGAATTTGGCGGTTTCCCGGCGGGCCAGTCTACGAATTTAGCGAAATTATAAATGAAAACCGCTTTCATTTTATATTCAGGGGGTTCGCCCGAGCCCGCGAAAGCGGCAAAGGATATGGTCCCAAAAGAAAAGAAAGGGATAATAAGGAAGGAAATCAGCAGTTTCTTAAAAAGTATAGGAAAACTTTGATCTTTCTTACCTTCCCTCTTTCCCTTTCTGGGCAAGAAGGGGCTTAAAGGGCGGTCTTCCCTGCTTTTTTTAAAAGTTGCGTAAGATAAAATTGTTTTAACTTTTAACAATTACTTAATCTCGTCTATATGTAAGGAATTCGGGATATTTGCCTTATTATGCACACGGTGAAAAAAAGTGCAAGCCTATTTTTAAATAATTCCTTATTATTCAATATGTTATGCGCTTGCCGCGATATGTTTTTCTGGAAATTCTCTTGTTTTTTTTAACCGCTAATTCTATAATGGGCAATATTTATTGAGAAAAGGAAAAATGTGAAATCAATCATTGGGGCATTACTGTTATTCCTTGCAACGCTTCCGGCATGGGCCTCGGACTCCGGGACCATGCTTATGGCCCAAACCGACCTCACGGAACTCCCCCTGGAAGCGCTACTGGACATTACCGTGACCATTGCCTCCCGGAAAGAGGAAAAGCTCTCGGAGACAGCTGCGGCCACCTTTGTTCTTACCCAGGACGATATCCGACGTTCCGGGGCAACCAATATTCCCGATGCACTTCGAATGGTCCCGGGCCTCCAGGTGGCCCAAATCAATTCCAATAATTGGGCTGTTTCCTCCCGTGGATTCAACCATCGTTTCGCCACGAAACTGCTTGTTTTAATGGACGGCAGGACCCTTTACACACCCATGTTTTCCGGAGTGTTTTGGCATTACCAGGATACCCTTCTAGAAGATATTGAAAGGATTGAGGTAATCAGGGGGCCTGGCGCAGCCATGTGGGGGGCCAACGCTGTCAACGGAATTATTAACATAATCACCAAAAAAGCCAAAGACACGCAGGGAGGACTTCTGGTTGGAGGGGGTGGCAATAAAGAGAGTGGTTTCGGATCCTTTCGCTATGGAGGAAAAGTTGGAGAAGATCTTTACTACAAGGCTTATGTAAAAGGGTTTAGGCGAGATGAGCTAAGATTGCAAACAGGAGAAAAAGCAAAAGATGATTGGGACCAGATTCGGGGTGGATTTAAGCTGGATTGGGAGAAAAATGAGCAGGATACATTCACCCTTCAGGGAGACTATTACGACGGGACGAGCGGGGACCTGGAAAGCGTTACCGTACCCTTTTCTCCATATTCTGTAAACAGGGAGGTGCCTATAGAAAGTAGCGGGGGGAATGTCCTTGGACGCTGGAAACGAAAATGGTCGGAAGATTCAGAAATGATTTTACAGGCCTATTATGATCGAGCGGATGATAAAAGCAAGTTTTTTGAAGGCTTCAGAAGGGTTGTTGACACCTTTGACATCGATTTTCAGCACCGTTTTCCCTTACGTGACAATCAAGAGCTTACATGGGGTTTAGGGTTCAGGTATATTTCCGATGAAGTTAGCAACGCTTCAAATGTTTCTTACCATCCTACAAACCGGGGAACGGAACTTTTAAGCGCATTCATTCAAGATGAAATTTCCTTTTTCAATGACAAGATCAAAGTTATTCTCGGCACTAAAATAGAGCAGAACGACTATTCTGATTTTGAGGCCCAACCCAATGGCCGGATACTCTGGGCGCCAAACAAGAAAAATACTCTCTGGGCCTCTGTTTCCAGGGCGGTGCGGACGCCAAGCAGGGCAGATCAAGATCTTGGTTCGCTATATGCGGCGCCTATACCTCCCGGATCCCTGTACCCCGGCTCACCCGTTGCTCTTTACACAATTGTAGGCAACCAGGAATATGTTTCGGAAGAGGTGATCGCCTACGAACTCGGCTACAGGGTGCAACCCACTGATCTTTTTTCTCTTGATATTGCCGCCTTTTTCAACGATTACCAAAACCTTGAGACCTTTGAAACGGGGACACCCTATTTCGCGGGAACAGCCGCAGCGCCTCATCTTGTCATTCCCGCTATGAAAAGCAATAAAATGAGCGGCGAGACGTATGGCGTTGAGGTTTCAGCCCAGTGGAAGCCATTTCCTTGGTGGCGTTTGATGGGATCCTATACTTTTCTCCAAATACAGCTTTATCCCCTGGATAGCACGGACCCGTCCCCAAAAAGATTCGAAGGCACCTCGCCGACAAACCAGTTTACCTTTAGGTCTTCCATGGACCTGCCGAAGAATGTGGAACTGGACGTTTTTGTACGCTACGTAGATGTCCTCCCGGAATTCAGGATCGATAGTTATGTGGCAACGGATGTGAGAATCGGATGGAGCCCCTTTGAGGCTCTTGAACTGTCTTTGGTGGGACGCAATCTTACGGGTGCCCATGCAGAGTTTAAAGATGGCACATTTGGAGTTCCCATCACCGAGATCGAGAGAAGTGTGTACGGCAAGGTGACTTGGAAGTTTTAAAGCTGGCCAAAGGTATTTGAAATTTTTTGAAATTACACACCCCAGCCAAAATGGCCC
>JAJDAS010000042.1 GCA_029261755.1 Nitrospinia bacterium | reverse complement strand
GTCTCAACGGCAATCCCGGATGGTCCCGTGAAGGCGTTGACAATGGGGAGTAAGGAATAAGTTGCCAATGCGGGCGCTTCATCGGTTTTGGTCCAAATAATTTTTGATGCTTGCTTAGTCATAATTTAACTCCGAAATGGTTTATATAGTCCCTCATCTTTTTCTCCTTTTTGATCAACACTAGCGGCGATCACCCATGAGACGGAGGAGCATGAGGAATAGGTTAATAAAGTCAAGATACAGAGACAGGGCCCCACGAATGGCTTCCTTGGTGTCTTCATCAGTTCCTTCATTGCCGAGGATGTTCATGTTCTTGATTTTTTGCGTATCGTAGGCGGTTAGTCCTACAAAAATCAGTACTCCGGCATATGTTGTTAACCAGTACATAGCCGGACTTTGCAGAAATATGTTCACTACCGATGCGATGATGATCCCTATCAGCCCCATAAACAGGAAGCTACCCCAAGAGGTGAGATCCTTTTTTGTGGTGTAGCCATAGAAACTCATGGCGCCAAAGGTTCCGGCGGTGGTCAGGAATGCGGAGGTGATGGAAGAGGAGGTGTAGGTAAGAAACACCGTAGAAAAAGTGACTCCCGTGAGCCCGGCGTAGAGCATAAAAACTGCCGTGGCTTGGCTGGCGCTCATCTGCATGACTCTTGAAGCCAGATAAAACACCAAACCGATTTGGGCGATGATTAGAACGATGGGAACGACGGGATTGCCGAACACAATCTCAAGCATCGTTTCGTTGTGTGCAACGTAGAAGGCTATAACCCCGGTGAAGCCAAGTCCGGCTGCCATCCAGTTGTAGACTCGAACCATGAACCGTTGTTGTTCGCCGGCTACGGCCTCCGAGCTTACGTTAATGGGATAATTTCTTTCCATATTTTGATTCCTTATAAAAGTTTTCCAGTAAGTGTTCAAAGGGGATGGCTACCGAGTACAAGAAAGCTGCTATCCCATTCATAGAGGAGTAATGGAGTGGTGGAGTACCGGAGTATTGGAAAAACCCAAGGCCAACGAACGTCCGCTTTAACATTGTGGATTACAAGGCAAATGACTCCATTGCATTGGTAAACGGACATTCTGACCCCATTACGTCATCACTCCATTACTCCCTGGATGAATAGGCTGACTACTTTCTTGTACGTGGTAGCCATACCCCGTGAACGGTTACAAAACGGCGTAGCTTATATACACCCCCTCCCTATCATTTTTTAAGTTTCATCACTTGGCTGCTTCAGGCAAAAAAAAAGGCCAACGTCATTTTCCATAACTCAGGAAATTGATGTTGGCCTACATTCCGGCAGGAAACCATAAAGGTTGCTCCCGTCTTGTCCGCAAACAGTATTTGGCAAAAAAAAAGGCCAGCTATTCACTCTTCATGAAATGCCGGCCCATGACTTGACCGGTCCCCGCTTTTTATCCGGCAACCCTTCAAATCATCTGCTCAATAAATCTAATATATAAAAATAGGTTTACTTTGTCAAGCGCAATTTTACTTTAACTTTTTCTCCAGGTTTTTCGCCATGCTGAAGATAATAACCCGGTCCCCGCTTTTTGTACTGATGTCCGTATGAAGGCTTGAAACCTCCAGACCTGTAATACCTTTGATTGCCTCATAAAGGAGGGGTTTGGCGTTTTCCAGCAAACTGGCTCTGACCTTTTTGATCAACTCTACTCCGTCATCGCCCTTGGTCAGTTGTTGTTCGGCTTTGGTGAGCACTCCTTTTAAGCGCACCAGGATCATATTTTCAATGATCCATGTTTTAACCTCGGTGGGCCCGCGGCCCATGTATTCCTTCTCAAACTGGACCATGGCATTGCTGACCTGCGCTTCAATTTCGCCCTTATTGTTTTCCAGTAAATTCACGTTCTTTTTTTTAGAGGTTTTATGAAACTTGCAGATTGTCGGTAGTGTACACGATTCAGCCACTAAGTCACAAAGACACAAAGAAAAAAATAGTGCTATTTAATCACGAATTCCGCGAATTAACACGAATTATTAATCGGCAAATTTATAAAGAATCTTCCATTGGGCCTTTGGAACCACCTCCTTGAAGGAGTGCAACCCTTTGAAATGCGCCGGGGCGGGGAGTCTGTGGATTTGATCTCCAAGGCAATGGTTTTTCCCATGGGAGTTTGAACCCGGAACCGTGAACGGTTACGTTATTTTTTCGTGGATCTTAATGGAAGGGAAGAACTAAACGAACAATTTTTTATTTGGTTCGGGCCTGAATTTACGATTGCTTTTCATAGGAATATTGAATATAGTGTGGAAAATATTATCAGCACCAATTTTCCACATTTAAAGTTTTAATATTTCAAACATAGAATGTGGAAAGAATAAAAAAGGAAGAAGAACGATGAAAAATTATATTTCTGTATTGCTGATTGGCTTGTCGCTGTGGTCGAGCGCTGTTTTAGCTGTTGCTGCTGAAGAGCAAGACAAAAAAGTAGGTGATAATCTTTATGTGCAAGCCTGTGGTGGTGATCCTCAAAACTATTTCTCCACGGCTAAAGAAGTTGGTTCATTCTTGCGAGAAGCGCCGAATAAAATTGTCGATCTGAAACCCTCTCCCTATGGTCGCCCTTTCATCACGAAGGCGACCTCCACTATTCAGTTGGAAAATGGGCAGAATCTAAGGGCAGAATTGAACAATTTTCGCAACATCAAGATTTCCGATCAAATAGGAAAGGCCATCTATCAACGCAAAATATCCGGGGCAACGTCTATCTATGAAGTACGACATCAAGGAAAGACAATCGCTTGGGGTTTAGGATGGCATAAGAGCTGCCAAGAATATTTCAAAAATACTGAGTTCACCGTTTTGCGGGTTATTTTCCCTATGCTAAAAGATGGTGAAGTTCACCTTAAAGAAAAAGTTTTCACAGGGGCCTATCACTCGAATTATACAGAAGCGCTGAATGAATCCACCGCGCCTGTCATCATTGAGACCGATGTTGTATATAGTTTCGGTTATTCTTCCTGTTACTACTGTCTGCCCCGCTTTTTTCAGCTTGATAACTCCTCTGGTTTTCAGGAAATCAAATCCCCTGAAAAGCTCAAGTCATGGGGAATAGATATCTCAAACGTAGATCATTTGATGTATATTACATGGTTGGGTCAATATGGCTTGGTGGAGGATGTCGCAAATTATCTGGCGGAGAATTATGACACGGTTTACAGCGATGCTGCCGGATATATGGAGATGTACGCAGAAGCTCAGTGGGACGAAGAAACATTCATGAAGCACAAAGATAGCTGTATGAAAGAAGTGCAGAAACCAACGTCATTGTCCACAATTGGCAAAGCTTGTTTCCCTGAATTGGAATACTTTTCTTACTTCAAAGACCCGCCAAAAAAATAGTTTGTAAGCGTTCACGGGCTTTTCGTAAGCTTTTAAAGGTTGCCGTTTAACAGTAGCGATACCGGAGGACTAGTGGAGTGGAGGGGGCAGGATTTCCGCTTTACAATGCAATCCAGTCACTTGCCCTGGCACCCACCATGTTAAAGTGGACATTGGTTGGCCTTGGGTTTTTCCAATACTCCAGCACTCCACCACTCCATTACTCCCTCTATGAATGTGATAGCAGCTTTCTTATATTCGGCCGCCATGCCCCTGAACGGTTACAATAATTTTAATATCATAGACAATCAGTGTCCTTCTGTGTCTATTCATTCCGGTTCCACCCTGCCGTTAAAATCTTCCACATAAAGGTTATGAAGGATTTGCACGGTCAAAATAAAAAAGAACAGGGAATTCATCTCTCTGCGGAGCCCACAATCAAAAAAGATAATCCGCCGCACCAACTTCAGCCACAAGATGCCTAATACGCTGAATATACCTGCCTTCTTAATGGCGCTGTGGGATAAATAGGTGTCCACCATTTTGTCCATGGCCGGATTTTGCCCTTTTTCCACCCAGGCCGGTGGCGCGGAAAAGGGCCATTTTTTCCCTTCGTAAATTTCCGGTGTTACCCGGTCTTTCACAGCCTCTCTGAAAATATACTTCTCTATGCCGTTGTGGATTTTCAAATCATCGGGAATCTTCCGGGCAGCTTCAAAGAGATGATGGTCCAGAAGAGGAGTACGGCCTTCGATGGAGTGAGCCATCTCCTGCCGGTCTCCAAGAACCGACAAGATATAAGGCGCCATAATACCCTTGATGCTGAAATACTGGATCTTTCGCTCCCTGCTACACCGGTCCGTTTGGGATCTGTCGATCCTCGTTTTCAGGCGATCCAAAGGATGAGTATTCCCTAAGGCCTGCCAATGGTTCTGGCCCATTAATACCCTTCCAAAAAAAAACTGGCGTATGGGGGAAAATGCTTTTGCCATATCAGGTAAAGGGATGAACCCGATTTGGTCCATTATTTTTTTGATATGCGGTTCATTGCTGTTCTTTTTCGGCAGCGTGGCTTTCCCCCCATCCATCTGCCTGGCAATGGAGAAGTCACTCTTCTTAAAATACTCATAGCCCAGAAAGGTTTCGTCCGCCCCTTCCCCGGTAATTACCACTTTCACATGGTCTCTTGCCAGGCGCGAAAGCAAATACTTGCCCACCCCGTGCAGATTGTGAGTGGGCAGTTCGGACTTCCACAAACACCCTTCCAGGTTGTTCAACAAGGTTTCGCTATTGCATTTTATCGAATGAAAATCGGCATCGATTTTTTCCGCCATCCGCTTGGCAGGTCCCGCTTCATTAAATTTTTCCTCTTCAGTAAATTCCACGGTAAAGGCTTTGATCCGGCCGGGAAAAAACTTCGCCACGGTCCCGGCGATGGCTGCGGAGTCCACTCCACCGCTCAAGTAAATCCCCACCGGCACATCGGCCCTTAAACGCAGCTTCACCGCTTCATCAAGCTTTTCCCGTACCACTGCGACCTGCTCTTCCAGCGACTTGCTTTCCTCCGGTTCCACCGCTGTGGATAGTTCCAGATCCCAATATTTCTTGAGTTCAGAGCTTCCATTTAATTGGATTTCCATATAATGTCCCGGTGGGACGGCTTTGATGCCGGAGAAGATGGAATCCACAGGAACAAAACTAAGCATATCCCGAATGGCGGGGAGATCCATGTGAGGCTTATGCAGGCCCGTGCCGAAAATGCCCTTGGCCTCCGAGGAAAAAACAAACCTGTTCTCATCTTGTACGTAATAGAGGGGCTTGATGCCGAATCGGTCCCTGGCGGCAATCAGCAGGTTTTTCCTTTTATCGAAGAGGATAAAAGCGAACTCCCCTCGCAGATGGGAAAAGAAATCCATTCCGTATTCGAGATAAAGATAGATGATCACCTCCGAATCGGTCTTGGTGGAAAACCGATGCCCTTTGCTCTCCAACTGGGAGCGGATATTTTCAAAGTCGTAGATTTCTCCGTTGCATACCAGGACAATATTTTTGTTCTGGTCAAATAAAGGTTGATCACCTGACACCAGGTCTATAATGGAAAGGCGGGAATGGCCCAGCCCAAGCCTGGAGTCACGGTCCAGATAAATTCCGGAGCCGTCCGGTCCGCGGTGGTGAAGCAGCTTGATGGACGCTTTTATTTGTTCTTCACTGAAGTCGTGATTTATAATTCCTGTGATACCACACATACTTTTTGGAGTCCTTTGTTTTTTGGAATTTAATGTTTCACTATAACATTTTTATGCCTGTTTCCACTGTTTGCAAACTTACAACATCTATGGGGAACTAATGAAAACCACTACACTCTTTATCACATTACTATTAGGCGGCGGGCTTGTTTTTAGCAACCCACAGCCGGTTTTTTCAGGAAAACCGGAAAGAGGGGTGAAGGCTCCAGCCAAGTTGCTTACAGCCGACGAGATTTTAACAAGCAGCGTGAACAGTGTCCATCCGTCCCTGGATAAAAATTTCATGGATTGGTCCGTAGAGCCGCCTGAAGAGTTCACGGTAAAAAAGGAAATTCCGGCTTTGTTGGCAAATTACAAAGGGACGGAGGATGAGAAACGCAGGCTGTTGGAAAGATATTCTTTCATATGGAATTATGAGGCCGGCACCACTTATTGGGTGATTGAGAACATGCGCAAGGTTTCGCAAAACTCTCAAGGCAAGATCGAGCATTTTGGGTTTAAGAACTATCTGGAGGACAACTTGAAGTATATGGAAGACAGCCTGGATTACGCGCTTATGTTATTTATCAAGAAGAAGAAAATTGTGAGAAGCGAGGTTTTTATATTGGCATTAAAATCACAAAGGAGACTTCAAAAAGCCGGGGAAGAAAAGGTGGCGCCCGTTATTGAGTTGAACCCCCTTAACTATGCGTCTAAAAAGTGCGTAAAGGCAAAGGTAAGAATTATCCTCTTTAAGATCAAGGATAATTTGAAACTGTTCAGGTCTGGTAGCAATTCTTCAACCTATTCGAATCTTATGCGAAATACTTATTCTTCCGCCCAATACAAAAAATATATATCAAAATTCATTGAAGTGAACAAAGCTTATTTTGATGCCCTTAGTGACAGCCAGGCAACTCTGCCGCTCACCAAAAAATGGGCTTACCCGTTCGTCAGTGTTAGCATTTGGCAGGAAACCGGCAATGCCCAAGACTTCATCGTAGAGCTATACGGCCTATTGTACAAAAATATTTATGGCAAGCCATGAGGAGAGGAGGCAGAGACTGTTTAGATTTTTTAAAAAAATCCTTCAATCTGAAATCACCAAATCTAAAATCTAAAATATCTTTTCCTATAACCTACTATTCAACCGAAACTTCTCCACCACCTGTTTCAA
>JAJDAS010000041.1 GCA_029261755.1 Nitrospinia bacterium | reverse complement strand
CAACTCATCATTGGCGCCCGCGTATTTTGCGCTGTGGAATACGGAACTTGGTATCAAAGCCGGAGATTTTCTTATCTCCATGGATATTACCCACTGGATAGACGATGGCCTCATGGCGCTCTTTTTTATGCTCGTGGGACTCGAGATTAAAAGAGAGTTTCTTTTAGGTGAACTGGCAGGCATTCAGCGTGCAGCCTTCCCTGTTGTGGCAGCCATAGGCGGAATGGTGGCGCCGGCTGGGGTTTATCTGATCATCAACCAAAACCAGCCTTTTGGTTTTGGTATCCCCATGGCAACGGATATTGCCTTCGTTCTCGGGATTTTAATGCTCCTCGGCAAACGAGTTCCTGCCTCTTTAAAGATTTTCCTCGTCTCCCTTGCCGTGGTGGATGACCTTGGCGCAGTGGCGGTTATCACCATCTTTTATACGGATGCCATCAGCCAAAACTACTTTCTTTTAGCCTTGGGTACCTATGCGCTTATTTGGGCAATGAACTTTGGTGGGGTGAAAAAGATTCTTCCTTATCTGCTCCTTGGCGTTGTGCTGTGGATTTTCATTCATAAAATGGGTGTACATGCCACCGTTACCGGCGTTTTGGTGGCATTAGCCGTTCCTATACGCTCAAAGATTAGCGAAGTTAACTTTGTTGAGGTTTGTACGAGTCACCTTAAAGATTTTGCAGCCTCCGGCGATGAGATACCGCTTCTTACTAAAAAACAGACCAATGCATTGGAAGGAATTGCAGAGAAATACGACGAAGTGCAAAACCCGCTTTTAAGACTGGAGCACAACCTTCATGGACTCAGTGCATTTGTGATCATGCCTCTTTTTGCGTTTTCCAATGCCGGGGTGACCCTGGAACTTGGCAGTATTCATGAGCATGCTCAACTCTTTTGGGCCATCGCGCTGGGACTTTTTATCGGAAAGCCGCTTGGGATTGTGGGTTTGACCTATCTTGCCGATAAACTGGGCATCGCCCAAAAACCCGAAGGACTTAGCTGGTCTTACATCATAGCCGGAGGCTTTTTAGGCGGTATCGGGTTTACCATGTCTATTTTTATTGCTCAGCTCGCCTGTGAAACACCGGGGCTTGTGGATGCGGCAAAAATATCTATTTTGGCAACATCCTTGGTTGCGGCAGTGGTGGGCACACTGTTGTTGGTAAAATCAAACAAGGCGTCTTGATAGGTAAGTGTGCTTTTTTTTGAAGGGGGGCGGTTTTAATTCCCCCTTTGTGAAGGGGGTTAGGGCTTGTAAAGAAAGTTTCTGGAAGTACTTTTAAGGCTTTAAATCAATTTTTGAATTTCATGAATGGTTTCTTTGGTTTTTCGATATGAAGCCATCACATCCTCCTTAGAAAAACAGGTAAATGCCTCATAATCCCCTTTCATTTCGTCAATAAGAAATGAGCCCCAAGTGTTCCACCAGTATTTTGGCGCCGATGCCGATAAGAATCAGTCCCCCCACCACTTCGATCCTGTTTTCCAGAAAATGGCCAAATCGGGAGCCGATATAAACTCCTGCAAAAGAAAGGATGAAAGTAACCACACCGATGATGATGGCCGGGGTAATAATGGTAACGTTGATAAAGGAGAGCGACAGGCCCACAGCTAGCGCATCGATACTTGTGGCAAGGGAAAGTATTAAAAGGGTAGCAATATTCATTGGATCTTTTGCTTCCTCTTCTTCGTTCATCAGGGTCGCTTCATAGATCATCTTCCCACCCACAAATACAAGGAGGCCAAAGGCGACCCAGTGGTCCACAGTGGAGATGAACTCCCGAACACTCAAGCCTGCCAGCCAACCCACCACCGGCATCCCCGCCTGAAAGGCGCCGAAAAAAAAGCGATTCGCAAGGCATGATGGACTCTAAGCCGATGAATAGCAAAACCGCTTGTTATCGATACGGCAAAAGCGTCCATTGCCAACCCAAGGGAAATAAAGATGATGCTCAAAAGGCTCATAACATCCTTTTATAGCACGGTAAATATATCCAGGCCAACGCTTTTGAACCGAAGAAAGAGAGCGAGAGTTTGATTTCGCTGGGAAGCAGAGAGAAGGAAAAGAGGAAGATTAAAATATGACAGCCTTTTTTTGAATTGCAGAATTGTATGTTGAAATATTGTGGCGCCGCTGGGAAACCAAGCGGCATACGGAGAAAACAAACCTCAACCTGAAGCAACAGGAGAAATCGGTCTACTCGACTCCGGGAAAATCATCAATATTTAACCCCAGCTTTTTCGCCCGGCGTTTCCACAACTGGCGGGCAAGTTTTTGCATATCAACGGCTTTATCGCCCTCATCTATAATTTCGAGCCCAAGCAAGGTTTCCAGGACATCTTCCAGGGTCAAAATTCCTTCCACCCCCCCATATTCATCGACAATAAGCATTATATGGCTACGGCGCCGCATAAAGATGTCAAAGGCCTGGCTTAATTTCGTAGGAGAGAGTACGGTGAATATTTCACGGCAGTACTCTTTTATTTTGTTTTTAGTATGCCCCTTGGCCCTGGCTAATAGTAAATCGCCGCGCAGGACAAAACCACTGAAGCCCTCCTGGGGGTCACGATAGATGGGGATGCGGGAAAACCGGACATTCTCATGTTTTAGGAAAAATTCCTCGATGTTCATCTCTTCAGGCAAGGAAAAGACAACGGGAAAAGGGGTCATGGCTGATTCAACGTTTGTCTCGCGTAGCCGTAACAGGTTTTTTACTATTTTTGATTCCTGTCTGCCCAGCTGCCCCTCTTCGGCGCCAAGCTCCGTCATGGCGGCGAATTCATCTCGACTGAATCCTTTCAGAGTGGGCTCATGAGTTAAACCGCGAGTAAGGATTTTGGAAAGTTTTACAAAGGGGTATAGGGCCGTGATGAGGACCTTCAAGCTGTATGCCATTGGTGGCGCAAGCCCGCGCCAATAGTGAGTGCCCAGGGTCTTGGGAATAATTTCGGAGAACACAAGGATCAGTAGCGTCAAAATCGCTGATACAATCCCCAGGTAGGCGCTGCCGAAGACTTTTACGGCTTGAGCGCCCACGCCCGCAGCGCCAATGGTATGGGCAATGGTGTTTAATGTCAGAATGGCCGCCAAGGGACTGTTGATATCCTCCTTGAGTTTTCGCAATAAAATACCGGACCTTTTTTTTTCCTGCTCAAGAAGAGAGATATATGCTGTCGTGCAACTTAAGAGCACCGCTTCCGCAATGGAACAAAAAAAGGAAAATCCCAAGGCTATGAGCATATAGACGATTAATAGAAGCATTGTTTTATGTGAGTTCTATCGTTAACAGATTAGGCTGAAATTCCTATTTAATCAAAAAAGAATATTCTTAAATCGACGCATAACCTCTCTCCTCTATTTACCGTGCATGTTCGGTAAAACGCATTTTTAAATCATCGACTTTCTATTTTATAGTATAATACTGCCTGGTAAAATGTTCCATTAACCGGGAATTAAATAATACCGGTCTCATCAACTCTTTTGGGCCATCGGGCTGGGATTTTTTATCGGAAAACCCCTTGGGATTGTGGGTTTTACCTATCTTGCCGACAAACTGGGTATTGCTCAAAAACCCGAGGAACTTAGCTGGTCCTATTATATAATGGCGGGGGGCTTTTTAGGCGGTATCGGTTTACCATGTCTTTTTTTATTGCTCAGCTCGCCTGTGAAACACCGGGGCTTGTGGATGCGGCAAAATATCTATTTTGGCAACATCGTTGGTTGCGGCAGTGGTAGGCACACTGCTGCTGATAAAATCAAACAAGGCATCTTGGCAGGTGGGAAGTTGTTGTTTTTTGGGAGGGCGGTTTTAATTCCCCCTTTGTGAAGGGGGTTAGGGGGTTGTAAAGAGCGTTTAATGTGTGAGACGAATTAACATGAAAAACATCCGAACAGAAGTGAAACGGTTGCGTTCTCATGCTTCAGGCAGCCTAAATTCATTTGCTATGCAATAGATTCAACTCGTTGATCATTAAACACCTCTTTCGCTTTATTAGGTAAGTCCACACAAATGAAATAATTTTTCGGGTACAAGTAATCCTCACCGGATTCATCAACGACCCTGAACATACCCTTTTCTTCCGATTCTTTATCGGGGAGAACTCGATAAATTTTTCTTACCTCTAAATCATCACAATCATCGTTTTGAACGCAAAAAACGTACTCCTGGACTTCTTTTATGTTATTCATGACTATTACTCCAGTAGTTGTTTGATTTTCATTTTCTTTTTACCTATGCCATGTGCTTCATACCAATGTACTTCAGCATCATAATATTTGCCACTCGGTAATTTAACTTTAGCCGTACCTTTTAATTTCCTCCAACGTCCTTTACCATATTTTTTTTGCAAGCGAATCAGCTCTCGAATTGAATGAGTTTTTGCTATGATTTCAATATTTGATATTTTGCCAACAATTTCAAAATACATGTATTTAAAACCTTGTTTCATAAGCAACAAAATCAGCATTTCGCCATGCATTACTGACCACGTCCGCTATTTTGACACAGGTATGGGGCAAAGTCCATACCAATCAGATAGAAGTAAACTCCGAGTGAAAAGACCGTAAGGCTTATCACGAAAACAGGAGCCAATTAAGCTGGGAAAATGGGATAAAAACGAGAAACCACTCGATGAAGGGCGATATTTAGTCATTCTATTCCCGTTTTTCGCCGAAAAACGGAGTGGCTCCTCCCTTTTTTCGACATAGAGCTGATCACAGCCTTGACGAACAAATTAAAAGCCCACCCCTTCCCGTCCCCAATGCCCTTAAGTTTTTTAGTTTGGGTTTTGATCTTTTTTTGTCCCGGAGGGACAACTGAAAATAGCCCAGCGATTTATCGCTGGGTCTTGCCGCCCGAGGTTTTTAAGTCCCAGAGGGACGGCTGAAAACGATGTGTAGCAGACTCTGGCGTTCAGTCGTCCCTACGGGACTTTGCGATTTGGGTTCTTTAACCCAGCAATGAATTGCTGCGCTACTCTCAACCGTCCCTCTGGGACAAAATCGGGAAACTGTCTTTAACTTAATAGCTTTGATCCCTTCCCGTAAAAGCATATCATCCCTTCTTGAAGAAGCAAATATCAAAACTTGGCAAAATAACCATATTTTTATTGCAATTTCTGTAAAATATGGGTATATTGCTTGTTGTGTAGGTATCAAAAGAAAACAATATTTTCTTGCCTTTGTTTTGAAGGTGATACTCCAAGCCTAAAAACAAGCCAAATACAATGGAACACGGATGACACGGATAACGCAGATAGGCGCGGATTGAAATTGTTTGTAAAATCCGTGAGAATCCGTGTCATCTGCGTCATCCGCGTTCTATTCTTTAAAACAGAAAATGCCGAACCTCAAAACCACAACCAAAGAAACATCCCTCCCGGAATACGGTATCCTGGTCCTCGTGGATATCGTAAATTTCACCGGACAGACTAATGCTCTGGGATGCAATGCCTCGAATCGGTTTTTCCAGGCATTTAAGAATAAAGCCCTCGAAATTACCGCTCCACACGATTACAAACACATTAAGGATTTAGGCGATGCCATCCTCTTTTTCGGGAAAGACCAACAAGGTTTTGTGGAAATCCTCCTGGACTTTTTTGTCAGGAACAGGTTGGAGGAGGAAAGAAGGGAAGGTTTTGAGTGCAAGCTCCGAATGGTGGCCCATGCCGGGTTTTTTACCCTCATTAAAGATGAAAAAGAGATAAAGGACGTGGCAGGCTCCAACACCATCCAAACCTTCCGCATGGAGAAAATGGCAGGCGCACAGGAAATTGTCATCAGCCCCGAACTCTTCCGGGGTACCCAACCCCTCCTGGAAGGAAATAGCATCCAATGGCTTTTGGAAAAATATGACGGGTCCCTCAAAGGATTCGAAATCTTTGGCGATTCCACCGCAGCTTACAGGCTGACCCCTCCCATGCAAGATGAGGAAGGCAATCTTACCGGTGACCTGTACGCAGCCAAGCGGGAGGAACTCTTCGAAAAAGTAAAAAAAATACTCATCTTTTTTAACCTCTACCCTCCCATCTCCATGGATGAAAACTTTGTGGACCTCACGCTGGAAAATGAGGGGGACCAGGGGACCGGCGGGAAGGATTTCAAAAATGTGGAAATTTTTCGAGATCGTCTGGAGATGCCGAAAGGGGAAAGAGAAAGGGAAACCACCGGTAAAAATATCAAAGCCGGGGACCTGCCTTCCTTGTTCAACAAGGGCCTTATCCTGGGCCTGCCGGGGGCCGGAAAGACCACCATCCTCCGACACTTTGCCTTTACTTCCCTTTCGGAAAATCGCGATACCCCTATTTTGCTGGTGAATTGCCGGGACGTGATCTTGGAAGAAAACATGCCTTCCAACAATATTTCCCTGGAAGAGGCGTTCCATATCCTTACCCGTGCCTTTCTCTTTCCCCAATATACCCATACTCTCTCCGACCTTGAGAATAAAGAGTTGGAAACCACCTCCAGGGAATTAGTCCGCGTATGGAAAGAGAAAAAGGCGGTGGTTTTGATCGATGCCCTGGATGAATCCCCCACAGAAGGTGTCCGTAAGGCTGTTTTCGAAATCACGGCCACCCTCATGTCCAGCATCTACGAAGGGAAAAGGAAAGACCACGAAAAACAAACTGTGGAGTTAAACAAAGAAAACCGGGTCTTCCTTTCCTCCCGCCCAGGAGAATTCCGCGGAATGGACCGGCTGGAAGAGCCGGTCTTTTACGTGAACGCCATCGACATGGAGGATATGCGAGCCATGGCAAGGAGCTTTTACGGGGAGAACTCCGGTGTTTATAAACGATTCGACAATGCTATCTGGAGGTATTCCTGGGTAAAAAGGCTGGCGGGCACTCCCTTAACTGCCATGCTTCTATTGGTCTATTTCGAGACCAGGAGTAAGTTCGATCTCCGGTACCCCACCTACAACCTCCTGGTGAGGTTCATCCTGAACCAGACCTGGGAAAGGCTGAAGAGAGGGGAGTATAAAAAGAGTCTTTTGAATCCCGGCTATTTTCTGGAGGAAGCAGGCCATGAAGATTTTTTCGAGGAAAAACCGGAGATCAAGAGCCAGTTCCAGGCCCTCTCCCGCTTGTCTTTTGAAAGCCTTTTCGATACGGAAAGCGGAAGGACCGAACGCTCCCTCTCCAAAAAAGCGTTGCTGGACTATTTTCAGGACTGGCTGGAGGGAGAATGGAGGGAAGGCAGGGACTGGATCAGGGAGTTGGTGGAGAAAGAGATAAAGGGCCGGGGGCTGGTAGCAGGTGTAGATAATGAATTAGCGGAGGAAATCAAGGAAAAAATCCTGAAGGACAAGGCAAAGAAGTGGCTGGAAATATTCATCCGGGATCATCTTTTTATTGCCACCGGTTACGAGAGTTACCTCTTCGTCCATTCCACTGTGATGGAGTTCCTGGCCGCCGCCTTTTTCGAGGGGCGCCTGAAAGAGGACAAGAGAATTGTCCAGAAAACCGTGGCCTCCATGGTGGCAAACAAAGAACGCCAAAGCCTGGAAACCCTCCCCATGCTCTGTGGGAAAGACTATTTGCCGGGATACAACATTCTCTTCACCCTGAAAAACCTTTTGGAAAACGACCCGGATTCTACCCTCCCCTTTCGTTGTCTGGCGGAGACCGAGACGGCGGAAAAGACGGCATTGGAAAGCCTCACCATCAAAAGGCAAATCAATGCGGAAAAAAAGAGGATGGAGCGTGGAGAAGAGGCAAAAAAATGGGTTTATCAACGCATCGTAAACCTTTTTGGGCAAGGGGATGAAGAACTGAGAAAAGTAAAAGACACCTTCAAACCCCTAATCCCCCTATGCAGGGACACCATCTTGCAATATGATTACCTGGGGTTTTCCAAGGTGATGGCCCTCTCCCCTCTCCAACGTGAATTCCTAAATACGATTCTGGATGAAGAGGTAAGTAATAAATTAGACCAGAGAGAGAGGGAAAAAAAATACGCTGAGATTGAAGAAGGGAAAACCTCCTTCGGTGCCTTCGATTCCAAAGGCTTCTCCCTTAATGGCAAGAGTTTCGAATATTACCAAAAGAAGATCGGCCCTTCCCTCACCGTTTTTTACGGCGGTGACAATGTCAAACACTCTGGACCGGTTAGCCATGCCGTTTTTTCCTTCGACGGTAAATGGATTCTTTCCGCTTCTAGAGACAGAACCATAAAACTATGGAACAGATCAAAAGGAAGAGAAATCAGGATTTTCAAAGGGCATCGTTCCTATGTTAATTCAGCGCAGTTTTCACCGGACGGAAATACCATTGTCTCCGCTTCTTCTGATTACACCATCAAAATATGGGACGCAGAAACAGGAAAAGAAATCAGGACTTTCAAAGGACATCGTTCCTCTGTTATTTCAGCGCAATTTTCCCAGGACGGAAATACCATTGTCTCCGCTTCTGATGACAACACCATCAAAATATGGGACAGGTCAACAGGAAAAGAAATAAGGACTTTGGAAGGACATGGTGGCCCTGTTTATTCAGCGCAATTTTCCCAGGACGAAAAGAGCATTCTCTCTGCGTCTGATGACAAAACTATCAAAATATGGGAGACCGAAACGGGGAGGGAACCGGTCTCCATCTCCCTCCCCTGGACGCCTTGGTACGCGGCCTTCTCCCCCACGGACCCCAACGTAGTGATCACCGCCAACAGCAACGGCACCGTCACCTCCTTCGACTTGTCGAAGTTGGAGGGGCTTTGACCTCTCGTTCCCAGGCTCTCTCTGGGAGTGCAGTTCAAGAGGCTCCGCCTCTTATGTGAAGGAAGTAGCCACCAACTCTTAGATTCTCCGTGAAAAGCCTGGAGCACGAAAGTTTCCCAACCTTTCCATACAGGAGGCAGAGCCTCCGGGTATGCATTCCCAGGGAGAGCCTCACTGCCATTAAGTTAAGGATTTGGGCGTTTACTATCAACAGTTTAAACAATAAGGAAGGGGGCTGTTTAGAGTGGTAACACAGTTACCACACTCCAAAAAAACCATTCCCGGCGGTTGTTTTTTTTGGAGTGTATCGACTGTGTCGATACTTTAACAGAGTTACCTTCCTTTAAGCATTTGAAAATAAAACACTTTGCCTTAACTTAATGCCAGTGAGGGTCTCCCTGAGAACGAGAAGAAGGAACGGGGCAAAATCACTTGAATGTTTACTTAAAAGGCAAAGGTGGAGTATCCTTTTTGAAGACAAAAAACTTTCTTCACAAAGAGCCAAAGAGTTAAAGAGGAAAACCTAAGAAAAAAACAAATTTTTAAAAGGCACTTCCAAAAGATCTTTCCTTTTTTCCCTTCCCTTTTACTCTTTGTGAAATTTTATTTGCTTTTTAAAATCTCTCCATGAATATCAAACTTTCCGACATCGAAAAAATAAAGATCTTAAACTCCACCGACATGTTCGACGTCATGCAGAGGGTGCTGCGCCGCGAGAACAAGATCGACCGGGAAAAAGAACATTTCTGGATCATCGGACTGAACACCATCAACAAAATCCTCTTTGTAGAGTTGGTAAGCATCGGCAGCGTGAAGGCCGCCAAGGTGGAGCCCATGAACGTCTTTCGGGTGGCGGTGCTGAAAGGGGCCGTAAAGGTGATATTGGTTCATAATCACCCCAGTGGGTCCATCAAGGCCACGGTGCAGGATAAGGAGTTAACGGACCGACTATTCCAGGTGGGCAGGATCCTTGCCATCGACGTCATAGAGCATTTAATTATCACGTTGCAAACCTATATGAGTTTTGCCGATACCGGCCTCCTGGAAAAGCTGAGCAAAAGCACCAAATGGGTGCCCAGCTTTGAGCTGGAGGCAAGGATACGGGAGGAAGAAAAAAAGATCCGGGAAGAAGCCGTTAAATTCGCCACGGAAAAAGGAGTTAAGAAAGGGATTAAGAAAGGAAAAAAAGAGGGTAAGGCGGAAGGTTTGAAAGAGGGGGAGGAAAAAGGAATTTTAAAAGGTGAAAAGAAAAAATCCCTTGAAATGGCAAGAGGGATGCTTTCCAGAGGACTAAGTGTTGACGTTGTGGCTGAGATATCGGGACTGAAAAGAGAAGAAGTTGAATCGGTATTCGACGTGGAAGTAAAGGTAACGCAAAGTAAGACTTGAAGAGTGAAAATTATAAAGTTGAAGACGGAATAAACTTAATGGGCAAGGTTTAAAAAAAGTTCGGAGTCCCGCCTTTAGTTGACGCAATATTGCGTGTCAAGGTGTTTTATTTTCATTTTCTATAATGATTTGAGTGTATTGTTTGACTAAAAATGGTGAAAAACCTGTAACTCGAGAAATGAAATCAAGATCTTTGTTAAATT
>JAJDAS010000040.1 GCA_029261755.1 Nitrospinia bacterium | reverse complement strand
CTGGCTTGGAGTTCTGGTAACGATTTCTGTACAAGTACGGACTCGCACAGGTAGGATTTGGCTTTCGTTTGAAAGCCGCACCGTTTACAATATGACTAAGCTTGTGAAACATGACGGCTCACGCAACCCTTTCAGGGTTGAAAAAAATGATGCATGGGACCCAGGGTTGCAATACTCAAAAGGCGGAGTATTTCAACCCTGGGCTGTGGAATTTTGCCCTTACAGGGCAGCTATTGATTTTTTATATTATTAATGAGGACAGTTAAATACGCTGAACTGTTACGAAAAATTTTAAATGGCTGAGAACAAATGGCGGCACAGGCCGCAATCAAAAAGAGCTACAGACGCTAAAATTTAACGCAGAGGAAAACCAAAAAATTAATTCTTCTTTTAGCCTCTTTTGCTCTTTGTATAGTTCTTTGTTTTTTCTTTATAATCTTTTCTCAGCGTACTCTGCGACCTCTGCGTTAAAATTGTTTTGCTTTAATTTTCCAAACCGCCATGACCGCGCTGTAAAAAATTCTGCCGACTATTTTCTTGAGTACCCCTACAATTTTGGACAGCAACGGGTAACAAATCTTGAATCCGGATCTTTTGAGCTGCCGATGAATATTGTATTCTAGTTTATTAGGAATTCCGGCCAGGAAAAGTATTAAACGAAAGGAAAAATAGCCTTCCCCTCTCACATTATTCAATAACAGGAGAGAGCAATCGTAGGAGCGATCTTTTAAGGTGCGAACCAGGGATGGATCAATGTTCGCCAGTTTGAAAGGTCCGTCGGGGATGGAAACAACGTGGGCGATGCTTTTCCGCTTCAAAAATTCTTCCTTCAAGGATTCCTGGGTAAGGAGTCCTATCTCAACCTGGGGAAATACGGCATGAACGTCTTCAAAAAGATCCTCCAGCAAATCTTTTCTGGCGGAACGAACAATGAGGATTTTCCTTGGTGGCTTCTTCTCGTGGAAAAGCAATTTTGGGTCAAAGCATGGCATGTTTTTTTTAGGGAGGGGTACAGGGACAATGGCATTCGGTTAATCTTTATACAATCGATTCTAAATTGGAAATTTATAAATTTAAATTGAAAAGCACTTAACGTCTTGAGGTTGTTCGCCTGATGAAGAATGCAAATTTAAAATTTTCTAATTTCTTAAATTAAGAATATCACAGGAGTGAAAAATGTCAATAGTTTATGGAAAGGGTGCATGAACATCTTAGGAATACAGGAAACCAGGAAAAATCTGAAAAGCAAAACCGGAAGGGTGGGATATTGGAAAGTGGAGAACCAGTGTCGGAGAATCCACCACTCCAGTATTCCACCATTCCTTTATTCCATGTGATGGAAGAAAGCGTTTACAGGCATTAAAACGTGGAGTTTTGAAAAAAAATAACTTGAGACTACAAATCTTCCTGCATTTCCTGCCTTCCATAAGATGAAAATGGTTTATGAGTTTTTCCATATGGCCCCTTATGAAACTTGAATCAAAATCTGTATAATAGAAATCTCAAAAAATGAGAAAACCTGAACGGATTTTCCAACCTTAAAACCAAGGAGAAAACGATGTCGTCCACTACCGTTACCATCGATCCTGCCCATACTACACCAAGCCAAAATGTTCAAAACTTTTTATCCACAACCCGTAAAATGCTCATTGGCGGTCAGTGGGTGGACTCTGTTTCCGGCAAGAGCTTTCCGGTTTATAATCCGGCTACCGGGGAAGAGATGGCCAGGGTGGCGGAAGGCGACAGTGCAGACATTGACCTGGCTGTCCAGGCCGCACAGAAGGCCTTTGAAACCGGGCCATGGGGCAAAATGCAGCCCCTCGAGCGCAGCCGCATCATCTGGAAAATCGGCGATCTCATGTACGAAAACATAGAGGAGTTGTCCGAACTGGAGTCCATTGATAACGGAAAATCAATGGGAGTGGCAAAAGCTGTTGATCTGCCGCTTTCAGCGGATACTTTCCATTATTACGCGGGCTGGGCCACCAAGATCGAGGGGCAAACCATTCCCCTTTCCGTGCCTTACGCTCCCGGCCAGAATTATCATGCCTACACTCTGAGAGAACCTGTTGGCGTGGTGGGTCAGATCATTCCCTGGAACTTTCCCCTGTTGATGCTTGCCTGGAAACTGGGACCTGCCCTGGCAACGGGCTGCACAGTTGTATTGAAGCCCGCAGAAGAAACTCCGCTCACGGCCTTGCGCATGGGAGAACTGATGTTGGAAGCCGGTCTGCCCGAGGGCGTAGTGAACATCGTGCCCGGTTATGGCGAAACGGCAGGGGCGGCGCTGGCAGCTCATGACGGGGTGAACAAGGTGGCCTTCACCGGCTCATCCGAAGTGGGCAAGCTCATTGTCCAGGCTGCCTCCGGTAATCTCAAAAAGGTTTCCCTGGAGCTGGGAGGCAAGTCGCCCAACGTTATTTTTAAAGATGCCGCAGATATTGAAGCGGCCATACAGGGTGCGTCCAATGCCATCTTTTTCAATCACGGGCAAGTCTGCACTGCGGGTTCCCGCCTGTACGCGGAACAAGGTGTTTATGATCAGGTAGTGGAAGGAATCACCGAAAACGCGAAAAAAATAAGACTGGGCGCCGGCCTTGATCCCAACGCAGATATGGGGCCGTTGGTATCCCAGGTTCAACTGGACAGGGTAAACGGCTATATCGACTGCGGCCTGAATGAAGGAGCAAAGATGGTAGCTGGCGGGAAGGTGGACCACAGCGGTTACTTTGTCGCCCCCACGGTGCTCACCGACACCAAGCATGAGATGAAGATTATTCGGGAAGAAATATTCGGTCCCGTGGTGGCCATTGAACCGTTTAAAGATGTGGAGGAAATCCTTCCGGTGGCTAATGACTCCACTTACGGGCTTGCCGCAGCGCTTTGGACCAGGGATCTTTCCAAGGCCCACTTAACAGCCGCACGCCTCCAGGCTGGAACAGTTTGGATCAACTGCTATCATGTATACGATGCTTCCCTGCCTTTCGGCGGATATAAGCAATCGGGTTGGGGACGCGAGATGGGCCATGCCGCACTGGAGAACTACTTGGAAACCAAATCCGTCTGCGTGGCGTTGTAAAGCTTAACAATGGCGTACTGGAGTACTGGAGTGATGGGATTTCAGTTTTGCAATGCAATTAAGTCATTTGCCTTGGCACCCACCATGTTAAATCGGACGTTCGTTGGCCTTGGGTTTTTCCAATACTCCAATACTCCACCACTCCATTACTCCCTCAAACCAATAATATGATCAACCTGCCAGGATACGAAATAAAAGAACAGATCTACGAGGGACACCACTCCCTCGTCTATCGCGGTCTGAGATCGGACGACCAAAAACCCGTCGTCATCAAAGTCCACTCCGAAAAACTTCCCTCCATCGATACCATTAATAAGTTTCGCCATGAATTTGAAATTGGGAAACTGTTTCAGAACAAGCATATCGTCAAATATTATGATTTGAAGCCATATCAGCATGGCCTTGCCATTATCTCCGAGGATTTTGGGGCTACCAGGTTGTCCAGCTTAATTCCGCCGGATGGCTTTGAAATAAGAGAGTTCTTGGAAATCGCTATCCAATTGGCTGAGGGTTTGAAGGCTATCCACGATGAAAAGATTATCTATAAAGATTTCAAGCCCGGCAACCTGGTCATCTGTCCCAAAAAAAATGCCGTCAAATTCATTGATTTTGGAATATCCACGAAACTGGAACTGGATACCCAGCAGGATATCAGCCTGAACAAACTCAAGGGAACCCTGGGATATATGTCTCCCGAACAGACGGGTAGGATGAATCGGACCATCGATTATCGCACTGATTTTTATTCCCTGGGAATTACTCTTTATGAACTCCTCTGCGCCTCCCTTCCCTACCAGGCCAACGACCAGATGGAATTCGTCCACTGCCACATAGCCAAAACTCCTGTCTCTCCCCAGAAAGTTCGTCCTGAAGTTCCACAACTTATTTCCGACATTATCATGAAGCTCCTGGAGAAGAACGCGGAAGACCGATACCAAAGCGCGGCGGGTTTAAAAGCGGATTTGGTACGGTCTTTACACGATTTCGAAGCCACGGGAGATGTCGGGACCTTTGAGTTAGGCGAGTTCGATTTTTCCGATAAGTTTCATATCTCCCAAAAGCTTTACGAACGAGAGAAGGAGATCGAAATTTTGCTGGAAACCTTTGAGTGCGCAAGCCAGGGCAAGTCGGAAATGCTCATGGTTTCCGGATACTCCGGCGTGGGCAAATCCGCACTGGTTCACGAAGTCCAGAAACCCATCGTCAGCAAATGGGGATACTTTATCTCGGGCAAGTACGACAGGTTCACCAGGGGCACGGCCTATGGCGCCATTGTTCATGCATTCCAGGGGATGGTGGGACACATATTGGGAGAAAGCGAAGAAATGATTCAGGACTGGAGGAATCGATTGCTTTCCGCCTTGGGTTCCAACGGCCAGGTCATTATCGACGTGATTCCGAAAATCGAACTCATCATCGGTAAGCAGCCACCTGTCCAGGAACTTGCTCCCATGGAATCCCTGAACAGGTTTCATTTGGTTTTTTATAATTTTGTTCATGTGTTCGCTCAGAAAAACCACCCTCTGGTGTTGTTTCTCGACGACTTGCAATGGGCGGATTCGGCAAGCCTGAAATTGATCAGCCATCTTGCCACCGACCAGGAATTGAAGTATTTCCTTTTGATCGGCTCTTACCGCGACAATGAAGTGGATGCTTCCCACCCGTTGCTGATGGCCATGGAGGAAATACAAAAAACCAGGGGAAAGATTACTAACCTGGTTCTTGCTCCACTGGACATTGACAATACCAACCAACTGGTTGCCGATGCCTTAAGCTGTTCCACGGAAAAATCCCTCCCTCTGGCCAGGGAGATCTATGGGAAAACGGAAGGCAATCCTTTCTTTATCAAACTATTCCTGCAATCTTTGCACGATGAAGAAGTTCTGAAGTTCGCATCGGGACGAGGCTGGCAATGGGAAACGGAAAAAATCCATAAGATCCAGGCAACGGAGAACGTGGTGGAGTTGATGCTCAAAAAGCTTGGGAGCTTTCCGGAAGCAACACAGGAAACATTAAAATTGGCATCCTGTCTGGGTTTCAATTTTGAGTTGGATACCCTGGCAATGGTAAGCACACAAACAACGGAGACAACCCTTGCCAACCTTGAACCCTTATTGAACATTGGGATGGTAGTCCAAACCGATGATCATCTACATTTTGTCCATGACCGTGTGCCGGAAACAGCTTATGCCCTGATTCCCGACGAGCAGAAACAGAAGGTTCATCTGGAAATAGGCAACCTGCTATTGAAAAAAACGGTGGATGAAAACTACTTGGAGAAGCTCTTCGATATCGTCAACCACTTGAACTTGGGCAGCAAGTTGATAACCCATGAAGAAAAGTTGGTTGAGTTGGCCGGATTGAACCTCAAGGCCGGCCTACAGGCCAAAAAAAACGCAGCTTACGATACAGCTCTTCAATTTTTTGCATCGGGAACGGATTCTCTTGCCGAAAATTCCTGGGATGGGCAATACGAATTAACCTTTGCCTTGTTCAAGGAAAGAGCCGATGCGGAATATCTTAACGGTGATTTTGACAAGTCTCAAAAAACTATCGATATCGCCTTGAGAAATGCACGGTCGGCTATTGAAAAGACGGAAATTTACAGCATGTTGATTTACCAATATACGGTGAGGGCTGAATACAAAAAGGGGATTCAAGCCGGGAGAACGGCCCTGAGTCTCCTGGGTGTCGATCTGCCGGAAAAGGAACTACAGAAAGCCTTGGATGCCGAAGTTGAGGAAGCTAAGAAAAACCTCGGAGACCGTGAGATTGCTTCCTTAATCGATTCACCGGAAATGACCGTTCCGGAACAGAAGGCCGCCATGAAAGTATTGATGAATATGCAGCCCACCACCTATATGACGGAACCGGAGCTATACAGCGTAATCGCCGTGAAATTGGCCAACATCTCCTTAAGATACGGCCATGTCCAGGAGTCCGCCAAAGCCTATGTGACTTACGCCAATATCCTTAGTTCGGTTCTGGGGGAATATCGTGCAGGTTATGAATTCTGTATCCTGGGTTTGCGGATGGGGGAGAAATCAAACGACCTGCTTCAAAAATGCAGGGGAAATTTCATCTATATCGCTTTTTTACTGCATTGGACAAAGCACTTAAAACTTGCTGAATCCGCTTTCTCGGAAGGTTATCAGGCCGGTCTGGAATGCGGAGATTTTCAATATGCCGGATACATCATGGGTTTCGGAACAGCCAATATCTTCTACCAAGGCATTCCCTTAAAAGCCATGGGAGAAAAACTGGAAAAGTTCATGAAGTTTGTAAAAAAATCAAAACACCAGATGCCCATGGACGCCATCCAGGGATTTCAATTGGCTGTCTCCAACTTGAGAGGGGAGACCCCGGAGAAGCTTTCCTTTGATACAGATACCATGAGTGAAGAACAATTTCTGAAGGATTGCCAATCCAGGAATGTCAGTGGGATATGCTACTTCCAAATTTTAAAGGCCCAGATTCTATTCCTGTACGGCAAAAAATCCGAGGCCTTGCAGGCTATTCTGAAAGCGGAAGCCATCCTTCCCTTCATTAGAGGCACCAGCGCCGTGGCGGAACACAATTTTTATTATTCCTTGATCCTGGCTGCCCTCTACCCATCCGCTTCCGAAGAAATGAAAGAGGAATATTGGATGCGGTTGGAAACAAATCAAAAACAGATGCACATTTGGATGGACAACTGTGAGGAAAATTTTCAACATAAATATTGCCTGGTTGCCGCAGAAATGGCGCGAATCTCCGGGAAACCTATGGAAGCCATGCGATTGTACGACGAGGCGATTCAATCAGCCATGAAGCATGAGTTCATTCAGAACGAGGCATTGGGAAATGAACTGGCGGCGAGGTTTTGGGTGAGCATGGGTAAGGATGATTTCGCACAGCTCTATTTGGAATACGCCTACCACGGATACCAGCTTTGGGGAGCGGCCACGAAGGTGAAAGAGTTGGAGGAAGAACATCCGGTACTAAAAGCATCCGCAAGGCCGCTCGCAAGAACAGAAGAATCAAAATCTTCCTCCACGACGGATTCCACTAACTCGCTGGACATAGTCTCCGTAATGAAGGCATCCCAGGCAATTTCAGGTGAGATTGTTCTGGAAAAATTGTTGGAAAAGATCATGCGGGTGGTTATTGAAAACGCGGGCGCGCAGAAAGGTTTTTTGATTGCCAAAAAAGGCTCTCAACTGGTCATCACTGCGGAAGCGAGAATCGACCAGGATGACGTGCTGGTTTTGCAATCGGTTCCAATTCAGGAAAGTCTGGCGCTATCGAAGGCTATTGTCCATTATGTGGAGCGAACCATGGAAAACGTGGTGTTGAATGACGCCGCTAATGAAGAAAGGTTCTCCTCGGACATCTATATCCGCCAAAACCAACCCAAATCGATTCTTTGTTCCCCCATACTCAATCAAGGCAAGCTCACCGGCATTCTATATATGGAAAACAACCTGGCAACCGGCGCCTTTACGCCGGAGAGGTTGGAACTGTTGCAGGTGGTATCTTCCCAGGCGGCTATTTCTCTCGTGAACGCCGAACTCTACTCGGAGTTGGAAGAGAAGGTTGTGGAACGAACCAAGGAGCTGAATGTAGCCAAGGAAGACGCCGAAACCGCCAACCGCGCCAAAAGTGAGTTTCTTGCCAGCATGAGCCACGAAATCCGCACCCCCATGAATGCAATCCTGGGAATGGCGGATCTTCTTTGGGAGACCTCATTGACCTTGGAGCAGGAAGAGTACGTCCAGGTGTTTCGTTCTGCCGGAGACAATCTACTGCAAATCATCAACGACATTCTTGATCTCTCCAAGGTGGAAGCTGGGCAAATAGAGCTTGAACAAGTTGGTTTCGACCTTTGCGATTTAGTTGAAAAAACCTGTGAGGTCCTTTCCTTTCGCGCCCACAAAAAGGGCCTGGAGTTGAACTACCACTTTTCTCCTAATCTGCCATTTTCCTTGACAGGCGACCCCGTTCGGTTGCGCCAAATCCTGGTAAACCTCATTGGGAACGCCATCAAATTTACGGAATCTGGCGAGGTGGCTTTGGATTGTCGATTGGCGATTGATGATGGTCGAATGAATAATGAACAGTCCGAAACCATAAATCAACAATCAACAATCAACAATCAACAATCCGAAAAGCGCGTTTTTTGCTTTTCGATAATAGATACAGGCATCGGGATCCCTGAGAACAAATTAGACCACGTTTTTGAAAGGTTTTCCCAGGCCGATTCTTCCACTACCCGTAAATACGGTGGAACCGGGCTGGGCCTTACCATCTCCAAGCGACTGGTGGAGTTGATGGACGGGCGCATCTGGGTGGAAAGCGAAGAGGGGAAGGGAAGTTCTTTCCGATTTACCGCTAAGTTCGGACTCCGGCTGGAAAATCAAAAATCCATGGAACCCCTAAAGTCAGCGGAAATCCAGGGGATGAAGATTTTAGTGGTTGATGACAATGCCACAAACCGCGTGATTTTGAGGGAAACCCTTACAGGCTGGGGAGCGGTTGTCAAAAATGCGGAAGGCGGTAAAAAGGGGCTGGCTGAACTCAGGAAAGCCAAATCGGCAGATGAACCTTATCAACTGGTTCTTCTTGACAACCGCATGCCGGAGATGGACGGGTTTCAGGTGGCAAAAGAGATAAAAAATGACCCGGATCTGGCAGGTGTTGTGATCATGATGCTGACCTCCGACAACCGAAGTGGTGACGCCACAAAGACCAGGGAACTGGGTCTTGAAGCCTATGTGGTGAAGCCGGTGAAGCGGTCCGATCTCTTTAATACCATCATGTCCATATTCAAACCGTCAGAGGTGGTCCCGAATTCCACCAGGGATCAAGAAAAAGCCATAGTATATGAAGACCTGCCTCCGTTAAATATTTTACTTGTGGAAGATTATGTGCATAACCGCATCGTTATTCAGTCCTACCTCAAGAAAACCCCATTTCAAATAGAAATCGCCGAAAATGGGAAAGTCGCCGTAGAAAAATTTACAGAGGAACATTATGATCTGGTATTGATGGATATGCAGATGCCGGTGATGGATGGCTACACCGCCACCAAGGTGATTAGAAAATTCGAGGATGGGAATAAGCTTAAGGCGACGCCTATTATTGCCCTCACCGCCCATGCCCTGAAGGAAGAAATGGACAAGAGCCTTGCGGCGGGATGCGACATTCACTTGACCAAGCCCATCAAGAAGAGCGAACTGATGGATGCCATCCTGAAATATACGGTAAAAAGAGAGCCGGCCACCGAAGTCTCGGAGAATGAAAAAAATATTGCCGATACGGAACAAGGTTTAAGCAGCGGAGGGAAGATCGTTGTTCATGTGGACCCCGACCTCAAGAAACTTATTCCGGTTTTTTTGGAAGATATGAAAAAAAGTGCCCAAATTATGGAGTCCGCTCTAAACGATGGAGACCTGGAAACCATCAAACACAAAAGCCATAAAATCAGAGGAACCGGCGGGGCGTATGGGTTTCAGCCCATTACGGATATAGGAGGAGCCATGGAGGAGGCAGCAATGAAGGGGAAGATGGATGAAATTCGGAAATTATTGAGCAAACTTTTCAATTACCTGGATGCTGTTGAAGTTGTGTAACTACTCGGGCACAAAGGCACAGAGGCAGAAGGCACAAAGTTGGGAACCTTGAACCCGTGAACTAAAAAAAAATTACAAATAACAAAGGACGAACACGGATGGCCTATATATCCTTAAACCAAAAACAGCTTGACCGCGTGAAGGATTTGGCCAAGGGGGTTTCCGGCCAGGTTCAGCAGGTCATTGCAAAATACTCCTCCGTCTCCACGGAAAGAACCCTCCTTCGTCTTTACGGTGTGGATGGAGTGGACACCAATGGCACCCCGCTTCCCAATCGCCTTGTTGATCTGTTGAGTGGTACAAACCATCTTCAAAACGGAATATCCCGCGCCTTTGCCAGGGCAATGTTGGCTTCGGGAAAAGATGCCCGGAGCACAGCGGAACTTCTGGCTCGAAACGAAATCGGTTTTCACTCTTCTAACACATTTCCCCTTGAGAAAATCCTGGCAAAAGAAAGAGAACTTGCACAAAGCGCCCTTGCAGTTCTCGATGAAAGCCGGCAAAGAAAAGAAAAAAAGAGGGCAACCATTCCCCTTCCCAAAGAACCCTGGCGCTATGTCATCGTGGCCACGGGAAATATCCATGAAGATTGCACCCAGGCGAAATCCGCCGTCTTTGCCGGAGCCGATATCATCGCGGTAATCCGCAGTACCGCCCAATCGCTTCTCGATTATGTGCCTTACGGTCTCACCACGGAAGGCTTTGCCGGTACCTATGCCACCCAGGCAAATTTCCGGATTATGCGGGAGGCCCTGGACGAGGCATCCCAGAAACACGGACGCTATATCCGTTTGGTGAACTATTCCTCGGGCCTTTGCATGGCGGAGATCGCCGCCTGCGCCGCCTTTGAAGACCTGGACATCTTGCTGAACGACTCCATGTACGGCATCCTCTTCCGGGACATCAATATGAAGCGCACCTTCATCGACCAGTATTTCAGCCGGTTGATTTGCACCCGCGCGAAAATCATGATCAACACCGGAGAGGACAACTACCTCACCACTTCGGACGCCATCGACAGCGCCTACACGGTGACGGCTTCCCAACTCATCAACGAGGCCATGGCCAAAAGGGCGGGATTGCCCGAAGACCTCATGGGACTGGGCCACGCCTTCGAGATCGATCCCCATGTGGAAAACGCCTTTTTATACGAGCTGGCCCATGCGCAGCTTGCAAGGCAACTTTTCCCTGGCGCTCCGCTTAAGTACATGCCTCCCACCAAATACAAAAGCCCGGATCTTTTTTTCTCCCACTGCATGGATACCATGTTCAATCTGGCCTCCATCACCACTGGCCAAAGCATCCACCTGGGGGGGATATTGTCCGAGGCCACCCACACCCCCACCATGCAGGAACGGTATCAGGCCCTGTGCAGCATCAACTACGTTTTTCATATTGCCCGGTCTTTAGGAGACGAGATAGAGTTCAAAAAAGACGGCTTTATCGCTAAACGGGCTCAAAAGGTCTTGGATGAAACGGAGAAGTTTCTGGAAGAGATTCACTCCATGGGCCTCATGGAGGCCATCGCCCGGGGCCGGTTCGCGGATATCAAACGTCCCATGGATGGAGGCAAAGGCTTGGACGGTGTCTTTGAAAAAGGGCCGGATTATTCCAATCCGCTCATGGAGATGCTGGAGAAGACGGAGGGCTGAGGGTAGGGAGCAGTGCGAAGTGCGCCGTAGGGAGATGCCCCGTTAGAATTTTAAAACCCCTTGTTAACGTTCCAAAGGTTTGAGATATTAACTTTTTGAACATTAACCAAACAAACATGGCCTGGGCCATCCGTGAAACCCTTATGGAACGAAATCACCGCGGGAACGCCAAGGCCAAAAAAACTAGACAGACTCAAGAGAAAAAAGACTCTTTCAAAAAGACTCTCAAATCCTTCATTTGACCAATTTTTCCAGGACTCCCCGGCGTACCTCGCGATGATTGTTTTCGTTCCTTATTTCCTCAAGCGGTCTTGAACCTCAAAACCATGTCCTGTAAGTCTCCGGCCATCTTTGCCAGATCGCCTGCCGATGTATTGATCTGGGTTGCCCCGGAGCTGGTATCCCTTGCCGCAGAGCTGACGTTTTGTATGTTGCTCGTTACATCGTTGGTACCTTTGGCTGCTTGACCCGCGTTTTTGGATACCTCGTTGGATCCCTTGGCTACCTCGGTAATGGAAGAGGCGATATTGTTAGACCCTTTTGCTGCTTCTGCAACGTTGGTCGCTATTTCATTGGCCGTCCTGGTCTGTTCGTTAACGCTGGTAGTAATGTTTGACTGAAGTTCGTTAATGTTGGTTATAACGGTGGAGATCTCCTCAATGGCGGCTACGGCGTCGCCCGTGCTTTTCTGGACGCCGTCGATCCTTGCGGTTATGTTCTCCGCTGCCTGGGCGCTTTGGTTGGCCAGTTCCTTTACCTCGTTAGCCACCACGGCAAACCCACGTCCAGCTTCACCGGCAGAAGCGGCCTCAATGGTGGCGTTCAATGCCAGGAGGTTGGTTTGTTCGGCAATCCTCTTGATATCTTCAATTACCTGTCCGATTTCCCGTGCGGCGTCAGCCAGGGTATTCATGGTGGCGCTGGCGCCTTCCGCCCTGTTCGTGGCGTTGCCGGAGACCTTTGCCGCTTCCTGTGCGTTCTCGGCGACACCCTTGATGGAGGCGCTCATTTCTTCAATGGCGGAGGCAACGGTGTTCACGTTAGTGGACATTTGTTCCGCCGCCGAGGAAACGCCTTGCACGTTCACACTCATCTCCTCTGCTGTTGAGGCCATGGTGGAGATATTAGTGGACATCTCTTCCGTAGCCCCGGCCACGGTATGGGACTGCTCCGACATTTCTTGTGAATTACTGGCCATCTGAGTAGAAACAGTGGATAGCTCTTCAGAAGCGCCGGCAAGCTTGTTGGCATTCTCTTTAATGTCATTGATCATTTTGCCCAATTCCCCGGCCATTTGGTTCAGGGCCAGGCCTAACTCACCGATCTCATCTTTTGAATTTATATCAAGTTCTTGCGAAAAGTCACCGGTGGCCATGGTTTTGGCGAACTCTACGGAGCATGTTATAGGCCTTTCTATTCCCCCGGCTATAAAGAAACCGAGAACCACGGCCCCTATAAATCCGGCAATGGTAATCGCTATCAGTTCCATGTCAGCGATATCTCTTATCTCGTAAGCTAATTGAATGGCCTCGGCCATTTCTCCCTGAATGACGCCTTCCGCGTCATCTGCGGCCTTCACCATGGCGTCGAAGTCCTCTATAAAGGTGTGCAGAGCCTTCAACTCTTCTTCTTCGGCCTCAATGGCGTGGACCTTCTTTTCAATTAAAGAATCGTTTGTCTTGAGCCAGGCGTCAAATACTCCCGTGATCTCGGTTAACTTTTCACTCAGCTCCTGGTTTTCGGTCTTAACAATATGTCCGTCCTCCATCTCCCCGCCATTAATCACGGCGCTTACGATCTCTTTAAATTCGCCAAGATGTGCCAGGTATTCTTTTTTTACTTCGTTTAATTCATCCAAGTGAGTCATCTGAAATATTTCTTCCAGCCTGATCCTAAGGTTTCCCAGGACCACTTTCATCTCCATGGCCATGTCAACGTGGGGCACTACCTCGTCAAGGATCGTTAATGCGTCAACCCCCCTGTTTTTCATATCCTCTATCTGATTAATGACCATCTCTTCTGCCTGGTTCGAGGACTCTACCAGTTGATCAAAGCCCTCTTCCATTTTTTTCCTCAACTTCCTGCCTTCCGCTTCATACTCCAGCGATTCTTGGCGCTTGGCTATGACGGTATGGCCAGCCTCTTCATATTTTTTTGACCATTCGGTTACCGTATCCATGGCCTGGAGAACGGATTCGGTTTCTGAGGCCACGAATTTTCCTTCATCATTTTCATCCCCGTTTTTCACTGCGTTGATGAACCAACTATATTCCTTAACATTTTCTTCGAATTCGTGGGAATACTTGCCCATCTCCTCCAAACTTTTTTCCTGCATAGATTCTTCAACAGCAATTCTTCCGGCTGTAATAAACGCTTTTATCTCCATGGCGGCGTCCACAAGGGGGGCCTTATCCTCGCCGACAATTTTCACCTCTTTCCCAACTTCGTGAAGTTTGGAAATTCCCAGGAAACCAGCAAGCGCCACAATAAGCGCGATCCCTGTAAACCCCAGTAAGAGTTTGTGTTTAATCTTTAAATCTGCAAAAAAACTCATCTCATTCTCCTTTCATTAAAAAATATGGGTTAATAAACGTTTTTAGGTTACCGTCACCTCCTTTTTCAATTTTTTAAAAACTGTTTCACATTCCCAGGGAGGACCCTGGGAACGAGAGAAGCTGTTATGATTGGACCGTTCCTTCTATATTTTTTAAATTTCCCGAGTTCAAGATCACCATGAGAGCATTATTTAATTTGCAGACACCGGAATAGAGTTGAAAATTGTCATTTGACAATTGCCAATCCTCTTTAGCTTTCGCAATGGGTTCGATGGCGCCTTCCTCCACCTCCACCACATCCCCAACCCTATCTACCAGGACCCCAATGGCATCGGCTGTTTCCGCCTTGAAGATGACAATCCTGCTTTGCTCATTCATCTCTACAGGATCAAACCCCATTAGCTGCCGGAGATCGATCACAATGTTGATCTTGCCACGGATATTGACCAGACCTTTGACTAAAGAGGCAGCATGATAAATGCGGGTGATGGTCATCTCCCGGTTGACTTCCTTCACCTCTTGAATGTCCACCCCGAACAACCGGCCGGAGATCCAGAAGGTGCAAAACTGGCGCTTCGTGATATTCAGTTGAGAATGGGTAATGGAAGATTGAATATTGGAGGTTAGGGATTTAGCCCTATATTTTTTGGAGATGGGCCTCGATTTACGGGTAGGTCTTTTTTGCTCCTTTTTAACCGAACCATTTTCTAATTGATGATTGATGGCTGATGACTGAAGATTTGAAGAAGTGGGATCTTTTTTTTCAGGGGCAGACGTTTCGCTATAAGCTATGCTCTCATCTTCATTTTTTCTTGTGGCTTTTACCCAGCTCAGGGGGTCCGAACCCATTCTTTTTTTCTTTTTTTTAGCCATGGCATTATCCTTTTCGTATTGAATAATGAAGGTTGAAAATTGAATATTTGTTTTTTTTGCTTAAAACGCTGAACAATTACATTTATTTTTTAATTACC
>JAJDAS010000039.1 GCA_029261755.1 Nitrospinia bacterium | reverse complement strand
ACAATATCGCGGGAAACGCTATGGAGGCCATGGAAGATGGAGGACGATTCACCATGGACGTATCCGAGTCCGAAGACAAAAAAAAGATTCTAATTTCTCTTGCCGATACGGGCATGGGGATGACGCCAAAAGTTCAAAGACTCCTGTTCGAGCCTTTTTTTACAGAAGGTAAAAGCAAGGGAACCGGGCTAGGAATGAGCATCGTTAAGAAACTTATCGAGGCCCACCGAGGGACCATTAAAGTAGATAGCGAAGAGGGCCGGGGAACAAAGTTTGAAATTGTGCTGCCAAAAAATCAAAAAACAGGATGAGCGGACAAGTTCTGAAAGCTCCTCTGGTTCCCAGGGTCTCCCTGGGAATCTATACTTGGAGGCTCTGCCTCCAGTGTTTTATGGCAGGTTAATATATTACTTATTCCAGTGAACAGCAGAGAGCTATTGTTTCTTTTGTTTCATGGGCTAGCCAGGGTAATAGTTGCGAGGCAGGAGCCTCGCGGTATGCATTCCCAGGGAGGACCCTGGGAACGAGAGGCTGAAGCAGACGAACAATACAAATAGTACGAACGTTTTAGACCTAAACGATTCCGCCTGAAAGGCGGTACTCCAAGCCCGTCAGGTTAGCTACTCCCCCATCACTTCTCTTCATCCAATCTCTTCTGAATATATTCGGCGCTCTTGTATCCACCCATGGCTACTCCGCTTTCCAGGATCATGTGAGGAGTACCTCGTACTCCCAATTTCTCCGCCAGTTCCTGGTTCAAGACCGCCTCATCGCTCTCGCATTTCTTAAGGTCGGCCAGATCGCCACCTGTCATGACAGCGTCCAGTGCTTTCAAAGGATCTTTGGCACAATAAACCTTTTGGGCCTTTTCAGCAGCACCCGGATGATTTCGCAGGCCGAAAAGAAAGTTGTAAATCTCTACGTCTTTCAGCTTTTTTAGCTCTCCATAAAGTTTTTGACAATAGGGACAGTCGGGATCATGAAAAACAGCCAGCTTTTTCTTGCCGGACCCCATCTTTACGGCATTCTTTAAGGGAAGGGTGCTGAAATCCACCCTGGAAACCCGCTCCATGGTTTGTTGCGTCAAATTATTATGGTTATCGATATGAATAATATTCCCGGCTATCAAATAGACACCGGATTCATCCACATAATAAACCTCTTTTTCTACAGTAACAATTTCCATAATTCCGGGGACAGGGGTGGGGTTGACCTCAAGTAGTTTGACCTTGAGTTTTTTCTCGAGCACCTCTTTTTCTATGGCTGATGCGGTTACCGGAACGGTTAATAATAGTAAAAGAACAATTAGTTTTTTCATTTTGACTCCTTAAATGTTTTTGTGTTTTTCCCCGCATGGTTCTATACACTGGAGGCAGAGCCTGGGAACGAGATTCTGCTGATGAAGAATTCTCCCGCACACTCCACTATTCCACAATATTCCCATCCTCCAAACGAATGGCCCTCTCCACCCCTTCCGTCAGGGCCTCGTTATGGGTAATGAAAACCAGCGTACAACCTGTTTGGTCGTGCAGATCCAACATGGATTGAAAGACTTTTTTACCAGTCTGGGTATCCAGGTTCCCTGTTGGCTCATCCGCTAGGATCACTTCTGGAGAATTGGCCATGGCTCTAGCGATGGCCACCCGCTGTTGTTCTCCGCCCGACAACTCCCCAGGTTTGTGGGTCATCCTTTTGGACAACCCCACCGTTTCCAGCAACTTTGACGCCTGTTCACGGGCCTGGCCCTTGCTCTTCCGGGCGATGAGGGACGGCATCATTACATTCTCCAGAGCTGAAAATTCGGGTAAGAGGTGGTGGAATTGAAACACAAAACCCACCTTCTCGTTTCGGAAGTTGGCGAGTTTGGTATCGCTCTGCTGAAAGATGTCGGTTCCATCATATAAGACCCTGCCGGAAGTGGGCTTGTCCAACCCCCCGAGTATGTGAAGAAAGGTGCTCTTCCCTGCCCCTGAGGCTCCCACGATGCCAAGTCTTTCCCCTTTTTTGATGGAGAGAGAGACTCCCTTCAAAATATCCAGACGGCCTTCACCAGTGTGGTATTCCTTATGCAAATCTTCCACTACCACTTCACTCATAACGGATGGCCTCAATTGGGTCCAGACGCGAGGCGCGCCAGGCTGGATAAAGGGTGGCTAAAAAACTGATGACGATGGAGCCAATCACAATCATCAAGGTATCTGCCATTTCCATCTGTGCGGGTAGTTTATCCAGTTGATAGATATCCCCAGGAAAAATTCTGATGTGAAAAATGTTCTCGATGAAGGCCAGGATGGGGTCAATGTTTTCCACGATGAGCACCCCTCCCGCAAAGCCCAAAAGGGTTCCCGTAATTCCGATGATGAGGCCGTTGATGGTGAAAATCTTCATGATCTGCCCCTTGGTAGCACCCATGGATTTCAGGATGGCAATTTCCTTTCCCTTTTCCATCACCACCATGATCAGGGTGCTCACGATATTGAAGGATGCCACCAGAACGATGAGCGCCATGATGATGAACATGGCGATCTTTTCCATCCTGAGAGCCGAGAAGAGGTTTTTGTTCATATGGACCCAATCGCGCACATGAAAGGGGTACCCCAACTCCTTTTCGATCTCCTTCACAATTCCCGTGGTCTTGTATATATCTGTTACCTTCACCTCCACGCCGGTGACGGTGTCCCCCAGCCGAAAAAATGACTGGGCTGCTTTGAGTGAAATGTAGGCTAATCCGGCGTCGTATTCGTACATGCCGGAATCGAAAATGCCACAGACTTTGAACTTTTTCATTCTCGGTATCATGCCCATTGGGGTCATTTTCCCCGTGGGAGTCACAACGGTAATCTCTTCTCCGAACTTTGCATCCAAAGAGCGGGCCAACTCCTTGCCGAGAATGATGTTGTAAGCGATGCCGTCTGTTACCTCTTCCTCCTCGACAACCTCTCCTTTTTCCACATCAAAAGAGGAGGTGTCCAGTTCCAGAAATTGTAGATTCCCAACGGTGAGGTTCTTTTTCAGGTCGGTGACTTTTTCCTCCAGGCTCGGATCGATCCCTCGCAGGACCACGCCGGAGGTCTTGCCGGGAGAGGTAAGCATCACCTGGTTCAGCACAAAGGGAGCCATGGCCACCACTCCTTCTATTTTTTCCACTTTCCCATAGATGTCTTTATAATTTTCCATGGATGGCTGTCCGTATTCCGTGATGATAATGTGGGAATAAGCCCCAACGATCTTATGCTTGAGGTCTTCACCGAAGCCGGTCATAACAGCAATCACCACCAGCAAGGCCGTAACGCCCACGGCCACGCCCAGCACCGATATCCAGGTGATCATGGAGATAAAAGCCTGTTTTTTTTTGCCCTTCAAATATCTGAGAGCTATTAAGGTTTCGTATTTCATAGTAAATTCATTGAATCATTGAGTGATTGAACCATTGAGACATTGAACCAATTTCGCAACGGCCATGTTGAACTCATAAACCCCTTTTACGTAATCCCTTACGGACCGATTATAAATATAGAGCGACTCAAAAAGATCCTTACCTTCCCCAATGCCCATATCGAAATTGGCCAGAGCCACCACCATCAAGCCACGGGCATACTTCCGGCCTTCTTTTAAAAGAGTGGAGTTTTCCTTTTTTTCCTGAAGATCAATAACGCGCTTTTCGATCTCTGCCGAGGAAAAAGTAGAGTTGTTCTTTTTAGCCATTTCCAAGGAATCGTCCAGAGAAGGCATGGTTATCTTGATCATTCGCAGCCCCTTTTTGGGGAACTCAACAGGTGCATTTCGTGGCAGTCCCAGGGCATCCAATAGAGCGGCCTTGGCCCTTGCCATACCCTTTTCGATCTGATTCAGGTCCTTCCTGGCCCCTACAAAACCCAGTTTCAGTTTCAGGATATCCGATTGAGAAATCTCGGTGTCTTCTTCATCGAATCTTTCCTCGGCTTTCTCCACGGAGGTTTCGAAGTTGTCCTTCACCTCCCGCACGAAATCGATCATCTCGCGGTTCATTAAGTATCGATAGTAATACTCCTTCACTTCTAAAGAGGTGTCGGCAACCTTTACGGGAGACGATCCCTCCGGCAGTCGTTTTAGGGCCATCTCCACACATACCTTGAGGTTGAGTTGAATCTTCTCCGTTTCGGAGGCCCAAACCGTGTCGTGCGAAAGACATAAAGATAGAATCACCAAAAATAATATTTTACGCATCGTGAAACTCCAAAAAATGAAATTGGAAGGGGAAAAGCTTCAAGGCAGGTAAATTACCATTCTACCTGATTCTTCCTTCGGTTTTCACCTTCCTGGGAACGCAGCCGTCTCGGCTGCCTGGAGCAGGGGAGACGCCCGCGCTCCCGGCTTTTAGGCTGTCCATGGTCATACAACCTTTTCCACCCGATTCATACAATGGCGATGGGACGTAAGGAAAAGGTATGAATGGGGCCGATGGATGATCTCGGCCTTGGGGTTAAGCCATAGATCGGCCACATTGAAAGCAAATTTATTAATAAAATATCTCCTTCCTTCCGAACCATTTCCCTGCCAAATTAATTCGCCGTGTGGCATATCCGGCGAGCATTTATAGATCTTAACCTCATATTTCTCCGGGGGTAAAGCATTTGCAAGCCAATTGAATTTGCATAGTTCGGAAAGAAGTTCATCATTTGTTGCATACTCTTCCAAGGTCTCGAAGCGCTTTTTCAGGGCGAATTTCTGAAGGGGATCTTGGTTTTTTATG
>JAJDAS010000038.1 GCA_029261755.1 Nitrospinia bacterium | reverse complement strand
GATCAGTAACGGATGGTGCTCCTGATAAAGTTCCAATCCCTCTTTGCCGTTTTCAGCGAATAGCAATTCATAACCCGCGTTCTTCAGGGCCGAACTAATGGTTTTCCTAACTGCTGATTCATCATCAATAATCAGGATTTTATTATTAAACATTGTTTACTTCTTATTTAAGGGTAAGCATTGGAGTTGATTATATCTAACTAATACGCTCTTCCATTTCCAAGAGGGCATCTTCGGTCTGTTTTAATTCGGTAATATCTTGGGCAGCACATATGATAGCGATGGTTTTGCCTTTCTCATCATTCATTAAAGAACCCGAAAAAAGAACGGGAATTTTCTCACCGTCTTTTGTAAAGTATTCCTTCTCTCTATTTTTGACGAGCACTTCTTTAATGAAATCTTCATAAGGCATCCCTTCACGAATATTCTTATCCCCAAAAATGATATTAACGGGTTTCCCAATAAGTTCGTTCTCCTCATATCCTAAAAGATTGCAAAGAGAAAGGTTGGACCTTTGGATGGTAGCCTCAGGTGATACCACAAGCAGAGTATCGGTCATGGAGTGGAGAATATGGTCAGTGAAAGCGCTATTTTCCCTTAACTCATTAAAAGCCCCTTTGAGTTGCTTCAGGGTTGATTTGAGGTGTTTGTTAGTCCTTTCTAAATCATTAGTACGCTCCTTCACCAGCTCTTCAAGATGATCGCGGTGTTTCTTTAACTCTTCTTCATTCTTTTTCAAGGTTATGGAATGCCGCACCAAACCATTGAGTTCATAAAAATTGAATGGTTTTCTCAGAAAGGCGCTAACCCCCAAATCAAAACACTTCTCTACATCTTCATCCCTACCGTGTCCGGTCAGGACAATCACGGAGCACGGATCAGCAGGCGCTAATTTAATTGTTTCAAGAAACTCAACACCATCCATAATGGGCATCTTCAAATCCAGAATTATCAGCAACGGGTTGTGCTCCTGATAAAGTTCCAATCCCTCTTTGCCGTTTTCAGCGAATAGCAATTCATAACCCGCGTTCTTCAGGGCCGAAAGAATGGTTTTCCTCACCGCCAACTCATCATCAATGATCAAGATTTTACTATTTAGCATCTTTGGCCTATATCCGATTTTTTTTAATTTTAGGAAGTGGATGATTTTCAGATTATGGCTGCTTCACACAACAAATTTTTTCACTTTTGAAATAAGGTCTTCAGCCTCAATAGGTTTGGTGACAAGATCATTCCCTACCATTCGGAAGGCCTTTTCCTTAGTTTCAACCATATCATCCGATGTAACAAGGATCAAAGGTATCAGTTCTGTTTCCGGGTTTTTTTTAAGACGTTCCAAAAACTCGAAACCGTCTGCTATAGGCGTGGTGAAGTCAAAAATAATCATGTTCGGGATATTTTCCTTTAAAATCTTTATCGCCTCTTCTCCACTTCCAACTTCAACTATATTCAGATCAAGCTTGCTTAAGATTTTCATAATATTTAAACGGGCAGCCTTGTCGTCGTCAATCAACAAAATACCGGGTCTTATATGGGGCAGCCTGGCATAAAAGGTGCTCCCAACACCTTCCACTGATTCCACTCTAAGTGTTCCCCCGTGTCTTTCCATGATATCTTGGCTAAAAGGAATTCCAAGCCCCGTTCCTTCCTCACCACTCGTGCCTGTTGTAGTAGTTACTTTATTGTGTTTAAAAAGATCAGGAATTAAGTTATCCTGAATTCCAGCACCAGTATCTTTAACGGCAACGGTTGTTTTCTGATTTGGCGGGATGAAAATAAAAATACTGCTCCCTTCATAACTGAACTTAATAGCGTTTGATACTAGATTAACAAGAACTTCACCGAAAAAGTACGGATCGGCATAGAGCCGTGTGCCTTTCGGAACTTCATTACAGATTTCTATCTGTTTTTCCCAGGCCAAATATCCCAGGGATTTCAATGCGTTGGAGACAACCGCATGGCCGTCAATAAACAAAGGTTTGAGCGTAACCCTTCCTGTCTGGAGTTCGCTGATGTCCAACAGTTCGTCTATGGTTTTAGCAAGCCTATTAGCGCTTGTCATTGTAATTTCGACCATTTTCCTGTGTTCCGGCCAAAGGGGGTTAGCATCATCATCGCAAATCAAATTTAAAAATCCTACAATGTTCGCGAGGGGCGCCTTTAAGTTATGGGACACCATCTCAACGAACTTGTCCTTGAGTTTAGTGGCTTCTTCCGCTTTATCTTTTGCTTGATGAAGCTTCTCTTCCGTCCTCTTGCGCTCAATGATTTCTGACCGCAATGTCTCATTGAGTTTTTTTAAATCATCATCTTTCCTTTTCAAGGAAAGGGAGTGTCTTACTAATCCACTGAGTTCAAAAAAATTAAACGGTTTTCCAAGAAAGGCGCTCACACCTAAATCAAAACATTTTTCCACGTCTTCATCTGTTCCGTGCCCGGTCAGAACAATAATCGAATATGGGTCTGAAGGGGAGAGGTTAATATTTTCAAGAAATTCAACACCGCCCATAACAGGCATCTTCAAATCGAGAATGATTATTGGCGGCTGATGTTCCTTAAGTAATTTAAGGCCTTCTTTTCCGTTTTCAGCGAAAAGCAGGTCATGCCCGGTATTTTTCAATGCGTTGCTAACCGTTTTCCTGACGCCGGCTTCATCGTCAATGACTAAAATTTTGTTGTTAAACATTATCTCCTCCAACCGGCAGCGAAATTATGAAAACAGTTCCTTCATCTCTCGCGGATTTACAAGTAATAGTCCCTTTGTGGTCCTTGATAATACCATAAACAATGGAAAGGCCTAATCCGGTTCCTTTTCCCACCTCTTTTGTGGTAAAAAAAGGCTCAAAGACCTTGTCCAGAATGGATGGTTCCATTCCACGGCCATTGTCGGCGAATTTAATTTCCACGGACTCCTTGTCATCCGATAAGGCCATATCCACCATAATTTCAGCGTTTTCTTGTTTTTCTTCAAAGCTGTCCGTGGCGTTCTGAAAAAGGTTGATAAAAACCTGTTCCAATTGGCTCATATTGCCCAAAACTCTCGGCATATTTTCTTCTATATTGCGAACAAGTTTAATACTCCTTAGTCGTATTCGTTCCCCCAGAAGCAAAAGAGTATTATCCAATACCGTCTCAAGGTTGACATTTTCCATGGGCACATCGTACTGTCTTCCAAAGGTGCGTAAATGATCTATGATGGAAACGATCCTTGCAATCTGGTTGGAGGCATCTTTCAAATTTTCTTTAAGCTCGGCTGTGTCAATGTCTTTGATGGCGTTCTGTTTGATATCAATTTGAAGGCCCTGGACAAAGCCGCTG
>JAJDAS010000037.1 GCA_029261755.1 Nitrospinia bacterium | reverse complement strand
AACCCTTCAAAATCGCTCCAAATACCCGGAAACCGGTTGACAAAACCCGATCTCTTAAATTAGGATATCCAGCAACAACCTGATAGCAAAAGAACTAAAAAGGAACTTCTACAGCAATTGATGGGCAAGGCGGTAACCTAAACCTTTTTATTGGAGATTAGCTCAATGACCTCTCAAAAGCGAATTTTTTCTCTAAATTTTCTGTTTCTTTTAACCGCTTTCCTTCTTTCAATATTTTGCATAAAAGATCCCGCAGAAGCAGAATCGAGAACGGACTGTTTATTCAATATAGAAACTCCCATCCTCTTTGCCCATCGAGGCGGCGCTGGTGAAGTGCCGGAAAGCACAAAGGAGGCATTTCGCCATGCTGCCATAACAGTGGGTGTGGACGTTTTGGAAATCGATATTCAGGTAAGCAAAGATGGTGAAATTGTTGTCTGGCACGGGCCTGAATTAGAAAACGTGTTTGATAATGAAAAAAACGTTTTTTTTGGTAAACGTGACATTCGTGAAACTAACTATGCTAAAGATCTAAAAGAAAACGCACGGGTTATTTTCCCTCGAGAGAAAAGAACAATAGATGCTCATGACAGAGTACCTGAACGAAAAATGATGACCCTCCAGGAATTCATAAATCTCGTTATTCAAATGGAGAAGCAATTAAAAGAAGAGGGAAAACCTCGTACACTCCACTTAAACATAGAACTTAAAGGGGGAAAGAAGTTCTTGTGGCTTTTTGGAAATCCGGCAGCTCCCTGGGAAGGTAAAGACAAAAACGGCAAAGCTGTTTGGGATAAGCTTTTTGGTATCATTGACCCGGAGGCTGGGAACCGTACCATAATCATTGCCAGTAATACTTACAAAGTGATAAAAGCCTTCCGAGATGAAAATGGCAAGAATACCCACCCCATTAAATATAAAACAAACCTCTCTACCGAAGAACAAATTTCTTACCGAACTTATATGAGAGATAATATGATAGTGAAGCTTGCCAAAGCACTTGGTCCCATCGCTGGTTTCTTTAAAATAACTCCTCGCCAAAAGGACTCCCTAAAGGATTATGCCTTCCAGACATCTCACGCTTTCGCTTCCAAGGAGTTATCACAAGCTGTAAGAGACAAAGGTGGGCATCTTTACACATTTCTTACCACGCTTGGTGTGCCAGGCTTTGGAGCGATTGACGACATAGAAGATGAGAAGAGACTCAAAGAATTGATAGAGGAGCAGATTGAATATGGAGTAGACGGCCTTATGACCGACTACCCGGAAAAGGTCGCTAAAATATTAGAAAAGCTTAAGAAACCGGAAGATGCTTCAAAGACCAACCATGAGTGTTTAAAACAATAAAAGTATTCAAACCTATTAAACCTTACCCAAGGAGGCTACCCAAGGAATATTGATAGTTTGAACAGGGTTCTTAATGCGGCCGGAAGCCGGATCGGACTGGGAAAACTATCCAAGAAACTTCGGTAAGGCATCAGCACATAAGTGGGTTACGAGTTATGGGTTACGAGCTACGACAGCTTTATTCTCGTTACTCGTCACAGCACTTCCCTGCCTCAATCTCTCAATGACTCATTGTCTCAATGATTCAATGTTTCTCAAAAACCCGCACCCCAAACACCCCTTCTCATTACCAACGCAGTACTTCCCGTAAATATGGATCAACCCCTGCTGTTTCTTGGCGCTGTTCACCAGGGGAGAGCGTTGGTAACGTTCGCCCAGAAGAAAGGTGTTCATGAACTTTTGCACGGAGTTCTCCGACAGGAGGGGGTGATGGGAGTAAACTTGGTTCACGGCCTGTTCCAGGTCCTGGTCGCCGGTGGATTGGGCGTAAGCCAGCAAGACGGGGAAGACTCCGTTTGCCAGGGCCACCGAGGCACGGTCCGGCCCCATCAATCGCCTGGGTGCGGCCTGTTTCTTGCCATCTGGAGTGTGGCGGGTGGACCAGAAATCCCTAAATTCTTTTACCACCAGGGTCTCGGCCAGTTTTTTCGCAGCCTTCTTTCTCCCATCTCCTTCAAAGAGCGGGGCCATCTCGCACATTGCATCCCGAAAAAAGAGGAACCAGCCCCTTTCCCGGAACCGTTCCACCAGGTAGGCCGCTGCAGCCAGTCGTGCGTAAGGATAGTTGGTGGGCCTGCACCCGGACAGGGTCCATCCTTCCCCTTTTCCCGAATTTGAAAAACCCTTCCCGAAGGCGTATCCCTCGGCTGAGATGATCATCTTTTCATATTCCACGGCCTCTTCATCAAGCTTCCTTTCGGGCTTCCTCTTCTTTGGAGGAAAAAGGCCGGAGGCGGCAAACAGGATGGACTGGACCTCTAAGACGGCCCCTTCCCTCTTCATCCCCTCCATCCTCTTCAATAGAACCTGGAGGGGGACCCGACGGGCCAGTTCCCGAAACATCTTCCCGTTTTTGCTGTAGCCCAGAGCCTCCATCACCCCTTCGTAACAGAGCTGCTCGAAGCCTCCTTCCCCCAACCGATTCAAAAACCTTGCCGCCTTTTCCTGCATACGGGTTTCCCCGGCCTCCTCCAGAAAGGCCGCCACTCGTTCCGGCGTCAGCTTTTGGATGGCCGGACAACAACCTCCCAGGGCGCTGTCGCTCTTCAGGGGATAGTCACCGGGCTTCATCTCCGCCATGAAGTCATCCAGGGATTCGGTGAGAAAGGGGGTGAGGTCGATCTGCAGGCCGCTTGCGGGAGTGGCGCCCTTCCCTTGATCTTCCCGGAAAAAGACGTGAAGGGCCAGGCCCTGGTAATTTTGGTCCTTATGGTGGTTATGGCGTTTCCAATCGCCCTGTCGCACGTGGATCTCCACATTGCCCTTCACCACGTTCCCCTTCTCATCCCGGTAGAGGCCGTTGAGGAAATCGGGTCCCGGACCCTTGTTCCACCAGCCGGGGGAGAGGATGGTGATGCTTTGGCCGTCCACGGTTTTTAAGGGTTGGCGAAAGCGTTTATCGAACCACAGGCATTTCAGGAACTTCTCGGGGATGCCCTCCGGCTTGCCGGAATATTTTGCTCCTTCTTCCCTTGCTTCGCAGAAAGGAACGGGGCATGGTTCACCCGTGAATTGGAACGGTCCGCCATAGCAGCAGGGAGAGGTTGCCGGAAAGGTTTTGGGTGGGTTTTGGGGAGGAAGCGGCATCTCTTACATTTTAAATAAAAAAGAAATTTAACGCAGGGTTCGCAGAGAGCGTGGAGAAAAACTTTTATTATTATTGTTCACAAAGAGTAAAGGGGTTAAAGAGGAAAACCGAAAATTTAACTATTCTTTTACCCTCTTTTAATTTTTTCTCTGCGTCCTCTGCGCCTCCGCGTTAAGATTAAAGGTCCCAAAAAATAAGCACTTTTCATTGTATTTCATGGCCTACTCAATATAAGATAACAGTTTTTACGTAAATAGCAATCTCTTTTTTCAATTTCCGGGGATGAGAAAACCTATCCCCAAAGCTTAAGCAAAGTTATTTGAAATTTTTTGCCACTAAGGCACAAAAAAAGAACAAAAACTTTTTAAACATTAATTTTAAAAGATCTTATTCACAAAGAGTTAAAGAGTTAAAGAGAAAAGCTGAAGAAGAAACACAAATTTAAAAAAGGTATTTCCTTTTTTCTTCTCCTTTCCTCTTTTACTCTTTGTGAAATGTTCTTTGCTAAAGGAGCAGTATGAAATTTAACGAACCTATAAAACAGTGGAAAAGATCCCCGGCCATGGTAGGGCGGCTTCTGGTTTTCCTGCTATTGACTCTCACCCTTGCCTCCTGCGTCAAGCCCAGTACCGAGCCCAGCAAAAAGAGGGTCTTCAAACTTGGGAAGCAGATGGTGTGGCTGGAGCGGCCCGATGCCTCGGATCCCTTCTTCAGGAATCGAAAGTTCAAACACCCTTACCGTTTGAACCCGGAAGAGATGGAACGGCAAATCAACTCCTTTCAGTATAAAGGCCTGGCCCTCCTCAGCAAAAAGAAGAAGGTATTTCCTCAACGAAACAGGACCAAGAAGATGGCTGCTCTGGTATTGATCGGACTGGATAAGGCGCGTCCCGATGAAATCGTTAAGTTCAAATTCATTTTTAAAAAAAACAAGGAGACCACCGGGGACCTCTTCATCACCGGCGGAAAGATGCATTGGCGCTTTGACATGATCCAGGGAAAGGAGTATTCCCGCCACGGTGCGCGTAATTGGGTGGACTCCTGGAAACTGATCCTGGGCAAGAACCAGAAATACCACGGCGCCGCCGGACTGTTCGGCTCCTCCGCTGTGAAGAACTGGATGGTGATGCCCATCCGGAAGACGGAGCTATCCACGGAGACAGCTCCCCCTTCTCTAAAAGAGTTAGAAAAAAAGCGCAGAAGGGGGAAGGGGAGGGCTTCGGACCCGGAAGAATCCCTAGGGGAAGAGCGTGGAAGGGGTAAGGAAAAGAAGCTGGAAAAGGCCCTGGCTCGACTCAAAAGACTGCGCAAAAAAGAGTTGATCACCGAGGAAGAGTACAAGAAACAAAAAGCGGAACTGCTGAAGAAGAGCTTTGAATGAGCAGTGGAAGCGCCTTCTTAAGGTGTTACCTCCTCTTCAATTCCCGTTTTCTCCATTCCTCCAACGTAAATGTTAGGTCTTCCACCACATCATATACCTTGATCTCCATATTTTTGGGATCCACGTAAAAATGGAGATGGGTGACGAAGTTGCCGCCGTTGTCTTCCACCGCTTTTACATAATAATAGGGTTCCTCTTCCGTAGGCTCTCCTGCAATCATCACCTTCAGCTTTCGGGTGTGATGGGAGAGTGAATCGATCTCTTTTGCCCTCTCCCGGACTTCCGGTAGCTCCAATACCTTGGTCAGGATTTTTTTCTCCAGTTGAGCCTTTGATTCCTTTCTGAAAGAAACATCATCCTTCATATTTTCAAAATAACCGGCTATGGTTTTGTAGTCCATGACTTTCTTTTCCCCCGGTTCGAACCTCCCCTCCCGTCTATTCCAATTCAGTAGAAAACTTTCATAACCCAGGTTTTGCACTAGTTCGCTCAGCAACTCCTTGTTTTTTTGGTCCAAGGGTTTTCCCGTTTTTTTGTCCACTTCATTATCCAGTAGAAATTGAATCTGGGAGTGGTTGATGGAAACCGTGATGGAGGTTCCGTACCTGGGAAGCTGATAACGCCATGAGAGCATGCGAAAGATGCGAGAAGTTTTATCCAGAGTAAGTTTCACATATTTTTCTTGTAAGAACTCTTTGAAAGTGAGGGTTGGCAGGGCCTTGTTCGTAACATCCTTCCAATGGTTGTTGCGAAACTCATAAAATGCGAGTCCGTAATCCATATGGAATCCGTCGAACTCTTCTATCCCAACGCCAATCAGCGCCTCCTTGTCTGCCTTTCTAAACAAGACCACGGTCTCCGTAACGGAACCTCCCCCGGTTCCCTCATCGTCGATTTGGATATATCCGTTTTTAATATCCACTACGGGTTGAAGGCCGTATCCTGCCAGGGAGTGGGTAATCCAACCTCCCTTGGCTTTTTTCAGGGAATATTTGAAGCCCCCCAGGGAGTTGATTGATAGAAGTTTTTCGGGCAGAAGGCTGTAGTAGTCGAGAATATTGACAGGGTGGATTTGTGGAGCAGGCGCTTTGGAGGAGGCGACGTAGGGAGTGGCATTAAGCTCCGAAGGCCCAGCAAAACCGAAAAGCAGGGCCAGGAGTATTGTAATTTTTTTCATGGTTTCCACATATTAAAACCTAGCCAAAGATATTTAAAATTTTTTTATCCTTAAACCTGTCTAGCCCACGGAATACACGGCAAGATACAGAAAAAACAAATAAAGATCTTTTCGTGAATTTCCGTGTATTCCGTGGGATAGATAAGAATTTAAGTTTTTAGATTGTGAGAGATAGGGAAATTGTTGTTATCGTTAAATAAAAAAAGGCTACATCATGTCTCGATTTCGGGCATTTTCAAATAGTTCTTTGCTTTTTTTCAATCCCTGTTCCACGGTAAGAGTAAGATTCTTGTAAGTAGAACCGATCTCATTATCCGACGGCCACTGTCTCACTGGACCGCCAACCTTCTCGTAGTCGGCTTCTAATATAATGAACCCTCCGGATGAGACGGCTCCGCCACCGTAAAAATCAGGTTCGCCTCCACCCGGACCACCCTTCACTATTTCTTCATACCGAGGGTCCAGAAGCATTAGAAGGATTTTGCTGCCGGAACTCCCCGGATTAGAGGGATACGCGCAAAGTCCGCTTTGCTTCCTCGAATCCAAACGATTGCCATTTACGCCTTCGGTAATGTCGGTAAACAGGTAGCCTTGGAATGGAACGGGCTCGCTGTTACCGTCCCATGCATTAAAAAACTTTTCCGAGATATACCCTTCCTTGTGCAAGATCGAAAGGTTTTTAGCGAAGGCCATCCTTTCCATGTAAACAATATAGTTCACCGTGGAGTATTTCCGAAGTTTTGAAAGGGCGCTGGTGTAGTTAGCTTTGCTAAAGATATTGGCATCTCCACAAGCCATCAAAAAAGAAAGTAAAAACAGGATGGGCAAAAATTTTTTCATGGGAAAATCACCTATTTTAGGAGTGAAATGGAGTTGAAAGACTGGCTATAGATATTTGGATTTTTTTTAACCACAAAGGCAAAAAAAGAACAAAAACTTTTTAACCACGAATTTCACTAATTTCTCGAATTATTTTTGGTTTATTTATTCGCGTTCATTCGCGGTCCCATTTCTCCAAAATCGCTTTTTCAATAATTATATAAGATCTTTCAGTATCAGCCAAATACCTTAAAAAATAGCTTAGGAATGCAGGAAACCAGGAAAAACCTGAAAGGCAAAAAGGCTATAAAGAATCTTCCTGCATTTCCTGTCTTCCTAAGATGGGAAGGGCGTATTAATTTTCTATTTTATTTCAGTTATGGCTTGACCCGATTAAATAGATACGTTTTTATGGTCTTGTCGCGTTGTTGCCCAGTTAAAAAGATACTATAATAGCCCTAACAACTATATTAGAAATTGATTGGGGGCTTTCTCGCATGGCAGGCAAAGGGAATACG
>JAJDAS010000036.1 GCA_029261755.1 Nitrospinia bacterium | reverse complement strand
ATGGGATCTGGTTGGCTTTTTTCAAGGAAACCCTATTGAGAATGCAAAAATGTAATAAAAACTTAATGAAATCTACATGGGAGCTATTAAGCTGGAAGCACTACATGTTGTACCTGGTTGAGTTAAGTAGATAGCCCGGTTTTTTAATTCAAACCTCGTAACATTCATGTTTTTTTGGGCGTTTCCATCACCACTCCACCACTCCATTTCCTGGTTCCTCAAAGAGGTTTCCAGTTCTCCGATTGGATCTTCCAACCGTCGTTAGTTTTTATCATGGTGATGGCTTTGGTTCCCACATCCTGGTACTTGCCGGAACGGTAACGCTGGTCGAACACCACCGTAGCTAAATTGTGATCGGTGGATATCCGGATATTAGCAATTTCTACGGTGATGCTCACGGCTTTTGCAAACTTGTCTTTTTTGGAAAGGAGCCAAGCATCCCTGCCTTGGCCCTTATGGGTAAAGGTATCCAAATAGAAGCCTGCATAAGAAAAGAAATCCTTGCTTTGCCACGCATGCCGCCATTGCTCAATGGTCTCTACAATGACTCCGGTTTCCTCTTTATTTTGGGGATCAATTTCAGGGAGAAAAGACTTACCTCTTTTGGGTTGGTTAGGCTGGGCGCTTACCGATTTGAGGGGACTGGCCCCTTCCTTTGGTTTCCCGGTTGGTTGATTAGTCGATGCCTTTTGCAACTGTACACGGATCAATTCCTCTCGTTTTTTCAAAGAGGCCAACTCTTCCTTCAAGCGATGGACTTCTTTTGAGTCCAATTCCTCTCCTCCAAGCTTCAGCACTGCGCCCTTTTTCGCCTTTTTACGTGCTTTCGGAGTTAACCTGATGGATAATACCGCACCATTCATAATCAGTTCATAGCCAGAGGCCTGTTTCAAAACCATTTCCGCTTCTACCCTTAATCCCTTATTCCATACATTGTTCACGAATACCTTCTCCAGCAGCTCGTGGTTTACTGATATTTCCTCCTTGGCAAGGGATGTGGAAATATTGGGGATTTCAATAAACAGAAGGCGGTGTTTGTCCCTCATGGAAGCAGTGTATTTGAACGGTTCGTTGGCAATGAAGTGGATGATGGCCGAGTTTTTCGCCGTCTCCACCTTTACATCAAAAATGATGTTTTCCCCGGGCTTTGGCTCGGATTTACCGGACACCTTGGGCGCCGCAGATGTTGTTGATCCTGCGTCCGGAGCAGAGGCGCATCCGGTGAGATTCAAAAGAAAAGAGCAGATGATGGCGTATGTAAGGTTTTGAAGCACGGCAGATTTTGTATATTTGTTGTTCAAAATTTCAAGCTTCCCAGCATGTTAAAAACGATCCAGATCCGATTCATCAATTTCCACCTCAATGGAACGGTTAAGCATATCCACCGAAACCACGAACTGCCCTTTTTTGGTATCGGAATGAAGATAAATCCCTATTGCGCCTTTGAGTGGTCCGTTTGCAACCACGACTTTGTCCCCTTCATTAAGGAACGGCCTGTTAATAAAGGTGACTCCCGAATCAACCACTTTTTTTATGGAAAGAATCTCTTCGTCCGGAATCGGTTTCGGCTTGTCGTTCAGGGTGACCAGGTCCACAACTCCATGGGTCTTTTTTATATCTAACCACAGTTCATTAGTCAACTCAAAATGGACAAAAAGATATCCGGGGAAAAGCGGAGATGTTATTCGCAACTTTCTGTCTTTGCGCTTGCTCCAGCAAGAGATCTTCGGGTAGAAGATGCTAAAGGCTTTGCTAAGCAAGAGGTCTTTGGCCACTTGCTCGTGCCTGCTTCTGGTTCTTATTGCGTACCATTCACCGCTCATAAGTTCAGGGTCCTTATCTATTCTTGAGTTGTTACCAATCGTCTCAACTGATTAAGATTTTCCAAATCCTCATTTGTTCCTTCACCCTTCGGGGTCTCTGCAACCATGGGCATATTTTGGAATCTCGGATCGTTCAAAAGGAAACGGAAGGGTTCCAGTCCAAGAAACCCTTTTCCAATATGCTCGTGCCGATCCACCCGGCTTCCCAATCCTTTTTTAGAATCGTTCAGGTGGATGGCCTTTAGTTTGTGCAATCCCACGATTCCGTCAAACTCTTCCATGGTTTTTTCGTAGCCTTGCCTCGTCGTAATGTCGTAACCGGCGGCAAATATATGGCAAGTATCCAGGCATACCCCCATGAATTCCTTTTTTTCGACATGGTCTATGATGTCCCGCAAATGTTCAAAGCGGTATCCCAGGTTGGAGCCTTGTCCTGCCGTGGTTTCCAGAAGGAGTTGGATATCCGGCTTTTTCCGCTTTGAGAGGAGCCCATTGATGGATTCGCCAATCCTTTTTAAACCTTCTTTTCCACCCGTTTCTTTATGGGAACCTGGGTGAAAAACCAGGAAAGGTATGCCCAAATACACGGCCCTTTCCATTTCCAAATCAAATGCATCTACGGACTTTTTACGCATCTCCGCCTCCGGCGATGCCAGGTTGATCAGGTAGCTGTCATGGGCCAACAAAGGAGAAAGACCGGTGGACTTTGATGCAGCCTGAAAAAGGTTTCTATCCTTTTCGCTGATTTCGCGGGCCTTCCACTGGTTGGAACTTTTGGTGAAAATTTGTACGGTATCGCATTTTAAATGCTCTCCTCTTTCCAGCGCCTTGTGAAGTCCACCTGAAATGGAAGTGTGGGTGCCAAGGATCATGGTGGGCCTGATGTTTACAGATATGGGTACACATTATCAAATCAGCCATTTTCCGAGATAGTGTCATGAATCCGGTCAACGGGATTTGGAATGATGGGGAGAGTCCTTCCACTCCTTAGTCTTAGCCTCGGCCATGGCCTGAACAGTTACGAGAATTTATTGGAACAAGTCCACGACTTTGCCGAAGCCATGCTGCATCAGCTCAAATAGCCAGGTGAAGCCTCGCCCAATCTGGATAAATAGGGACCTCATGAATGTCTCCAGGGCATTCTCTTTTTCCAGTGTGGGAGACGCTCCTTCCGCTTGTGGAGCCTGAATCATCGGGCTTTTCACAGGAACTTCCATATTAAAGCCCTTTTGTTGTGGAATACCGCTAATTGCTTGGCTAATGGAGCCAAGCTTCTCCTCAATATCTTCCAGCCTTTGGGGTATCTGGACCATGGTTGTGTTCGATTTCAAAATCTTGTTCACGCTAAACTGAATGCCTCTCAGGTTTTCATTCATCTTCTCTTGGTTTGACTCAATTGAAGACATTCTGGAGTTCAGATCGGTAATGGTATCCGAGATATCCATGCCTATTTTGATTTTTGTGTAGCACCAAAATCCGCCAAGGCCCACCCCTCCCAGCAAAATTAATAGGGAAAATATTTTCAAGAAAGTCCCAAAACCCATGGAACCTTTTTTCTTTTGGTTCCCAGAGTCCGGTAAAGATTCCGCCGGGGAATCTTCGTCTCCAATGCCGGGTTCCGGGGAATCAGCACTAACTCCTACAGCTAAGTCTTTTTCAGTTTCAAATGTCTCTACATTTTCGGATTCTTCATTTAATTCATGGGAATCGGATTTTTTTTCACTCACCTGCTTTTTCCTCCATTAATCTAAAATCAGCAACTAAAATTTAAAGTATCTTCGGATAGCTCTTAAGAGTAAGCTTGGCTCCAAATTAATTTTAATAGAATAACATGACTCATCTTTTCTTTCACTAGGGCGCTTCCAAAAAACTTGATGCCCATGGTGGTTTGAAGCCATAATAAGTCAAGTGAAATTGTTTTGGAGGTCTTCTTTTAAAAACAAACTCCATGAAATGTAAAAAACTCCCCCTCCTCTTCCCTATCTTTACCGTCCTCTTTTTAGGATTCTTCCTAAGCTCCGCATCCGCCATTACCCTTGTTCAAAGAAGCAGCGAGCCTGTCTTTTCCACGGGCGAACCCCACCCCTGGGACCGGGAAGAGGTGGAAGGTTCCTCCATACTCTATGAAAACGGCAAGTATCGCATGTGGTACACCGGGTATGATGGAAAAATTTACCGAATCGGCCTAGCCGAATCGCTGGACGGAGTGAGTTGGGAAAAACTCCCTCATCCCGTTTTAGAGCCCGAATTCAAGGAGGAATACCAGGGCAAGGGGATGGGACAACCCACCGTGATCCACGACGGGGATCTTTACAAAATGTGGTTTACTATGACGGATGAGGAGGGTTCCATGATCGGGTACGCCACCTCGAAGGATGGGGTCCGGTGGAAAAAAAGAGAGTTCTCCGTCCTGAACTCCCAGCATTACTACTTCTGGCCCGCAAGGGAGATGTACAACCCATTTGTTGTAAAAGACGGAGGCACCTACCGCATGTGGTTTGTGGGTTATGACGGCTCCTATTCCATCGGACATGCCGTGTCGAAGGACGGCATCCAATGGAAACCCCATGCCGATGCCCCGGTGAACTTTCCCCGGAATGAAGAAGGCTCCAAAAAAACGGACCGAAGCCATCCCTTTGTCCGAATAAACAATCAGGGGCTTTACGAAATGTGGTATACGGAAATGGAAGGCAAAGGCTGGGTCATCCGACATGCCTCATCTGCAGATGGCGTCCACTGGGAACCTTCCGGGGAGAAGCTTAATATTCCCAAGGGGAAAAAAGGTACCTGGGACTCTACCGGCGTCTACAAACCCATGGCGCTTACTCAAAACGGAAAGCATATGATGTGGTACTCCGCCACTGGAGGATACAGGGTGAGGGTGGGCATGGCTACCTCCATGGACGGAAAAAACTGGACCAAATTCGAGGCAAACCCGGTAGTGAACGTAAGCGAGGGAAAGGGATGGGAAAGCTCCTCCCTGAACGGCGGGACCCTTTTAAAGGACGGAAAACTCTTCAAGATGTGGTATTCCGGCTATAACGGATCGAAAATCCGAATAGGGGTTGCCGTCTCCCGTGATGGTCTTCTCTGGAACAAAGAGCAGACCAACCCTGTTTTGCAAACCGGGAGGGAAGGGGAGTGGGACAAAATGGGCGTGGCCTACCCTTCCGTCCTCATAGATGAAAAAGGTGTTTACTGGATGTGGTACCTGGGATACGACGGATCCAATACCAACGTGGGAGTTGCTACATCTGCAAACGGAATCCACTGGGTGAAAAACGAGAGCAACCCCGTCCTGAGCAAGGGAGAAAAGGGGGAATGGGATGGATTCCGCGTAGCCTACGCCTCCGTTATCCGGGACCAGGGAATTTTCAAGATGTGGTATGCCGGATCAAACGGAGAGGCCACAAGGATCGGTCTTGCAACCTCAAAAGACGGAATCCATTGGGAAAAATGGAAGGGCAATCCCGTTTTGAAAGAGGGTAAAGCAGGCGACACCCTTTCCGTCTCTTTTCCCATGGCCCTTCGCGAAGGGGAGGGTTATAGGCTTTGGTATGCAGGATTAGGAGAAAAAGGACACCGGATTTTCGAGGCAGCATCCAAGGACGGAATCCATTGGATCAAAAAAGGGGAAGGAAAACCGGTCCTGGACGTAGTGGATAAAAGCGGAAGAATCAAGGAGGTGAAAGGTCCCATGGTTTGCAAGGATGGAAACCGTTATTGGATGGCCTACGAAGAGTTGGGGGAAAATACCAACCTCATCGCCCTCGCCTCCTCGGAAGACGGCACCCAATGGACTCCTTACCGGAGGTCTTACGCCATAGACGTGGGCGTTGGGGACGGATGGGATTCCTATGGCGTTGCCAGAGGATGGGTTGTTAAAGACACCGCCAAGGGTATTTACCGCATGTGGTATTCCGGGCATGACGGAAACACCTTTCGTATAGGGTCGGCCAGCTCCATAGGGGGGCTCCAGTGGACCAGGTACGCACACAATCCGGTCATCGACAGGGGTCCGCTGGGCACGTGGGATTCCGAAAGGGTCACCTATCCATCGGTGATTATGGAAAATGGGACATTTAAAATGTGGTACCACGGTTTCGGTGTGGGAACCTCGCCGCGAATCGGTTTCGCCACCTCCACGGACGGAATACACTGGGAAAAACATGGCATGGACGGAATCTTTATTCCCGGAAAGAGGGGGTGGGATTCCTTCGCCGTGGGCTATCCCAGCGTTATAAAGGATGGGGATCTTTACCGTATGTGGTATTCGGGCTTGGACCGCAACTATGGCACCTGGAGGATCGGGTACGTGGAATCCAAAGATGGTATTCATTGGGAAAAGAACGGAGAGGATCCTGCCCTGGACGTGGGAGCAGAAGGGGATTGGGACGGCACATCGGTTTCTTACCCAATGGTCATCAAGGATGGGACGGGATTTATCATGTTCTATGTTGGTTTTGGTAGCCAGACTTTTCGGATCGGCGTCGCCACCTCTCCGGACGGCATCCAATGGAAAAAAACGGACAACAACCCCCTCATTACCAATGGAATGAAAGACTCCTTCGATGCGGGCTCTGCCCTGGCGCCCATGGTGATCAAGGAGGAGGGGAAATACCGCATTTGGTACACCGGCATCCAAAAGGGCCGTTACCAGATAGGGTATGCCGAGGCCATGGAAGGGGA